>JBBRDL010000019.1:0-38810 GCA_038203965.1 Chitinophagales bacterium
AAATTAAACCGGGTCCCTGAGCTTGTCGAAGGGAAGAGGTCAAAGAGGCTGAAACGTAAATTAAACCGGGTCCCTGAGCTTGTCGAAGGGAAGAGGTCAAAGAGGCTGAAACGTAAATTAAACCGGGTCCCTGAGCTTGTCGAAGGGAAGAGGTCAAAGAGGCTAAAGGGGTCTTTAGATTGATTTTGATTTGTTCGAGAGTAGGCTCGTGATTCTGCATCTGGATCCAGGTAATGTAGGTAACCTGAAAGTGTTGTGGTGAGCATCGAACTGTTTGCTCCAACTACCATGTGTTTTTCAGCTATAAGTTTCCAATTGAATTTACTGCAGGCAACTTGAATGTGGTTGTGGCAAACTCCAACTACGGCATTCCGCATTTTAAACTGCAGCCACTCCGCGGGAAGACTGCCGATGGAGGACTGCCAATTGCGCGAATAGCCGTTATTTAGCGGCAGATTTATGAAAAAAACCTATTTCGCTTCCGATTTTCATTTGGGTATTGACGGTGTTTTGACCAGCATTGAGCGTGAAAAGCTCATTGTTAGTTGGCTTGACGAATCAGCTCCGGATATGAAAGCATTGTACCTAGTGGGTGATATCTGGGACTATTGGTTTGAATATGGACAGGTCATACCTAAAGGATATTCCAGAATCCTTGGATGTATCGGCAGATTGAGAGATGCCGGGATACCTATTTATTATTTTACAGGCAACCATGATATGTGGATGTTCCGTTACCTGACGGATGAATTCGGTATCCCTATTCTACGCAAGCCTGTCATCCATGAAATCGATGGTAAGAAATTTTATATCGGCCATGGCGATGGGCTTGGTCCGGGGGACTGTGGGTATAAGATGATCAAAAAGTTATTTGCCAACCCTGCCAGTCATTGGTTGTTTGCCAGAATCCATCCAAACACCGGGCTTCGGCTGATGAAATTCTTTTCAGGAACCAGCCGACAGCATACCGAAGTAGAGAAATTCCTTGGCCCTGAAAAGGAATGGCTTATTCAGTATGCAAAGGAGGTATTGTCAAAAGAGGACATCGATTATTTTGTTTTCGGACACCGGCACCTTCCGATAACGTATGATCTGGAGTTGAAAGGAGCAAAATATATCAATCTCGGGGACTGGCTAAAGTATAATTCATATGCCGTTTGGGATGGTACCGAACTGAATCTACGCTACTACAAAGCCTAAATGAAAAGATTCCAGCTATGGAATTTTTACCTTTGCCCCTTCGTTAAAGTACATCTAACAAACTTAACAACACTACCTAAAATGAAAATTACTTCTGGATATACCCTATTCATAGCCATTCTCTTTATTGCTGCATTCAGTACACTTTCGGCACAAACCACACTGAATGAAGCCGTTCGGAGATCAGATGTAGCACCGGCCTGGCCGGGATGCGATGCCAAATTGAGCGATTGTACCAAATCTCGAATGGCTGATTTTATTGCCGCCAACCTGCAGATCCCCCCGGAAGCAAAAGCCCAGGGTGCAGGAGGCGTGGTCATGATGGAATTTGTGGTTGAAAAAAACGGAAGCATTGGCGAAGTCAAACCAATACATGATCCCGGACTCGGACTGGGCGCTGAAGCTACCCGGGTGATCGAACTCATGAAGTCTAAAAAAATAAAATGGACCCCTGCTGAGGAAGATGGCAAACGAGTTGCTTACAGGTATACCGTTCCGGTTAGCTTTAATCTCAATTTACCCAAAGTAGAAAAAGCTCCTTCGAACATGCCGGTTGTAGACCACTCCAACCAGGTTTATGAAATAGTAGAAGTAATGCCCCGTTTCGCCGGTTGTGAAGCGTCTACGCAGGATTCCATTGATTGCACTTTTACTAAAGTAATCAGCCACATCAAATCAAATCTCAAGTATCCTGAAGAGGCGATGAAAAACAAAATCCAGGGGCAAGTTGTCGCTGAATTTATCATAGATGAAAAAGGTGCAGTGACCAAACCCACTATCCTTCAAGGAATAGGGTCCGGCTGTGATGAAGAAGCGCTCAGAGTACTTTCACTAATGCCTGCCTGGACTCCTGGGACGCAGGATGGTCAAGCTGTGAAGGTAAAGATGAAAATGCCTATCGTGTTTAAGCTAAATAAAGAGTGAGAAATGAGAAGTTAGTAGTTTCTAGTTTCTAGTTAGAAGAGGCCATTTTTCAATTACATAATGAAGTATTAACCCCGGGGTTTTCGGAACCACGTTGCTGCAAGCAACGAAGTGGAGGAACAAAGGTCGAACAAAGTGAGATCCCGCCAAATGCAATGTATTTGTGGCGGGGGGAGACAGATTATGTAAAAATCTGTATGGGGCATAAGCAAAAGTTAGAATTTAGAAATACTTCTTCTTAAAAGATAAGCCGAAAAGGGGTTCAAGGTGTTGAGCTCCTTTTCTCATTTTACTATCTGGGTTCAGGACACGCTTGCAGATTTTAATAAAGCCAATGCCATTTTGGCATACAATTCTATTGATACAGGCCATTTTGGCATACAAAATCGGGATGGAATGCCTTTTGACTTTAGGAGAATATTCATTCAAATAAAAATCAAAAAGCAAATGAAATCATACGCATGTCATCCAAATGGCCGGACAAGATTCCAAGCTCCAATGGGAGGGTTTGTCAATCCTTATTTTAACCCACCTAGCAATGAGGCAATAAAAAAATACCCTGTGGCTAACCGTCCGGCGGCGAACATCATCCGGGAAGAGGGTGCTTTTAAAATACAACTTGCCATACCTGGCTTGTCAAAGGACCAGATCAAGATTGAATTTATGGATGATCAGCTGATCATCACCGGAGCAGCTGAGGAAGTAACTGAAAAACCAAAGTTTGTCCGCGAAGAATTCGATTATGCAGGTTTTAAAAGAGCCTTCAGATTGCATAAAAATACAGACACTGCGGCTACACAAGCTTCTTTTGACCAGGGCTTACTGACGATTGTCATTCCCGACCTGGCACAAGTGACGACAAAAATCAATATTCTTTAACCTATTAAACCTATCTGATCATGACCTACTCAAAATTTCAATCAGGACCCCCATCTGCTTCCATTAATAAATGGATAGACACACTATTCAATACCACGCTGGCGGATGCGATGGGTTCAGATTTTACGTTTTCCTCTCCCTCTGTTAACATCGTCGAACACGATGCTCACTTCACCATGCACCTGGCTGCACCAGGCCTGCAGAAATCTGATTTTACACTTAACATCGAAAATGATCATCTCGTCATCGCTGCTGAAAAGAAAATCGAGAAGGAAGAAACGGACAAGCTAGGAAAATTTACACGTCGGGAGTTTAATTACAACTCCTTTAAACGATCATTCCAACTGGATGAACTGATCAACCGGGAAGGAATATCTGCCTCCTACGAAAATGGAGTGTTGAATATCACCCTTCCAAAGAAAGAAGCTACCTGGAAGAAACCGGGTGCTACTACGATTGAGATCAAGTAATGTGCATTAGAAATGAGTATAGAGAAAGCCATCCGCAAGGGTGGCTTCTTTTTATTTACAACACATAGACAATAATGATTGCCAAATGAGAAATGGAGAGCAAATAAATACAAAATTCACTTCATTCATGTTAAAAACGGGCATATCAAAAATCTGAAAAGCTTTTTGAATTGCCTTATAATTTTCTTGCGATCTTTCTACCCAAATATCAAGATCACCCTTAGTTCGGTTATATCCATGCAGGATTACAGCATATCCTCCGACAAGAATATATTTTACTTCAGCCTGATTCAGCGCCTTAAAAAAGTCTTGAAAATCCGGATTAAAAATATTATCCATTACCCATAAAGAAATAGTGAATTAAACAGGCAAAATGATTTTAATCATACACTCCTGTTCTATAATGATTAATCTGAGAGGCGCAAAAAATAATTACATCAATGGTTTTTATAAATGCATCATTTGCCATAAAAGTAAGAAACCCTACTCCCCTTATCCTCGTAGGTAACAATCTCCTTCGTGTCATGAAAATCAAAATAACTTAATAAACCAAAGTCGCCCGAACAAAAAGCCGTATGGGTAAGGATGACACCAAGTAGAGTCATAGTCCACAACGCATCGGTGAAAAATAATAGTCCGAGTGATACCGCAGTAATAATCACGAAAGGCGCCAGCGCTACAATCTGAAATTCCCTTTTATTAGCTACAAACCGGTCAGCTACCGCCAGGAAATAAAATTTCTTGAGATTAGCATCATACGAAGTATGTTCAGCGCCTTGCGATTTGTAAGCCAGCACATGGATATACTCATGTACCGGCAACAAGAGAAATGCTATAGCAAACCCATAGGAGAGATTGACCAGGCCATCACTCATACTAAAAACACCAGTTTTATAATAATACACCAGAAAAAAAGCTGTAACACCCAACATCAGTACATTACTGACCATATAAAAAATCGAAAACTTTGTCAATTTATTCATATACAACCTGACAAAGGGTATCAGCTCCATATGCTCAAGTCGATCAAGCAGTACATAGCCATTGGCTTCAAGGGCTTCAGGTTTGAGGTTCATTGCAATTCGTTAAGGTGCAAATATATCTCAATGAAAGGTATCAACGAAGTACCCGGTGCGCATAGGTCTGATAACCCGGCACAACAGGAACTGTAAAGGCAAAAACATCAAGACCTGTATCATGCGGAGAGAAGGTAATATCCGAACCATCATCGACAATAATAAAATCATCTTGCTCTATGGTTTTGCCATCCAGCATGCCGGAACCACCTAATACATACAATGATCTTACCAAAGTCTTATCCCCTTTCCAGTCAAATGCACCTGTCATTTTTATACGACGGATATCTACACCTGGAGTATCCAGATGCATCAATCCTTTTTCTCCGGCATAGTGAATGATTGTCGCCGTATCTGTTGACGTATGTTGAAATGCATTGCCTTTGTAATCGTCATAGGAGGCTTCTTGCAGGAGTGTCTTAGACAAATCCGGGTCGACCCAAATCTGAAAAATAACACCGTCTCTGTGGATTTCCTCCGCATGGGAAATGCCTTTCCCTGCACGTATGATTTGCACATCGCCTGCTTCAAGTGGTTTCCAGTCATTCATTTTAGTGTCAAAATGCCTGATATTCCCTTCGAGGACAAAAGACATAATTTCAAATCCCTGATGTGGATGCAGACCGATAGTACTATCTACCATTCCCTGAGCTCTCGCCCAGTAAAATAGCGATGAATATGGACGTACAAATCCTCCATCCGAAAGAAAACCAATCGGTTTATTTTCGATGATCTGGCCATTGTTGAAGGCCCCGGATGCTTGCTGTGAAATAGGTATTATGCGCATAATGGATGGGAAACAATCCGGTTTTAGAATGGTTCAGATGTGAGAGAGGGAGAGAGTGAGAGAGTGAGAGAGTGAGAAGGAAGACACAAGACGGAAGACGGAAGATAACAGCTCGAAGCAAAGCGAAGATCCCGATCACAGATCACTCGATCACCAACTGCCATCTGTTTTTCCTTAACTTTGCCACCCTGAAGAAATAAACCACTAAATGCTATTCATGTATAAATTAATGATATTGCTTTTCCTCGCTGTGTTAATCATCGCCTGTGCAGGAAAAGAAAACAATACAACTGCATCTAAAAACGACGGGGAAGCCATTTATAAAAAGTACTGTGTCCTTTGTCATGGGATTGATGGTAAGCTCGGGCTCAACGGATCAAAAGATATCACCATTTCTCTGTTGACAGAGGCGGAAAGAGTAGTCCAGATCACCAAAGGCAAAAACACAATGACCCCATATGAAGGAATCCTTTCGCCGGAAGAAATCAAGGCTGTCGCTGCTTATTCCATGAGCCTAACTAAAAAGTAATGTCATCAGCTATCATTGGGATTATGTCTGGTAGTTCGTTGGATGGTCTGGACATGGCCCTATGCAGATTTGATGATCATGATGGCAATATTACCTGGGTAATCGAGGAAGCAAAAACTGTTTCCTTCCCAGCGGGTATATCTGAAGCATTAAAAAATGCTCATAAATTCTCCGGTTTTGATTTGATGAAACTAGATGCCACATTTGGTACATTCATCGGATTGGAAATCAAGGCTTGGATGAAAGATCATGCTTTGAACGCTGATCTTATCGCTTCGCACGGGCACACAGTTTTTCACGAACCATCGCAACATTTCACTACCCAGATTGGAAATGGCGCCCAAATCGCGCATGAAACCGGACTTGATACAATCACTTCTTTCAGGGCTGCGGATGTTGCTTCCGGTGGACAAGGAGCACCGTTTGCCCCTGTGGCAGACAAAGCATTATTTCAGGGATATCAAGCTTATATCAATCTGGGAGGTATCGCCAATATCAGCATCTTCACAGCAGATGGAAAATGGAAGGCATGGGACATCGGACCATGCAATCAACCATTAAATCATCTTGCTCAAAAAATTGGCCACCCCTATGATCATTATGGTCAATCGGCTGAAAGCGGCAACATTATAAAATCTGTGGTAGATAGATTGATTTCTATGTATCCATATAATGACGGACGACCCAGAGGCATGTCAAATGCAGAAGTAAAAGACTCCTGGATTCAATACATTGATCAATCCACTGCAGATATCTATGATTTATTGTCCAGTGTCACGGAAGCTATTGCCATACTTATACATAGTCATCTTCAATCTACGGCTGGGCAACAAATAAAAATTTTGGTTACTGGTGGTGGGGCACTAAATGTTTATTTGATGAAACGGTTGAATTCACTTTCAACACCCGGCACTTTTTCTTTTGATCTCCCTTCACCAGATATCATCAAGTACAAAGAATGTGTGCTGATGGCATACCTGGGTTATCTAACATTACACCAAAAACCCTATGGTATTCGTGACATAACAGGCGCATCAGCAGATACCATTGGAGGCGCAATGTATAGGGCATGTCGTTAAACCAAAAAATACTTATTACCGGTGGCTCAGGTTTGCTGGGAGGTTTTCTGATCAGATGGCTCAGGCATTTAGGTTACACCCAAATAACTTCTACCTATCAGCGATCCTTGGATAGCATTCCATCTGACATCCGGGATGCAGTGCAATGGCACAAACTGGTACTTCCGGATAAAGAAGCGTGTTTTGATATCGTTGAAGGACATGATTGTATAATTCATGCAGCAGGTTTTGTCTCTTTTAATAAAAAGGACAAGTACGAATTACTTGACATCAATAAAACGGGAACAGCGCATTTAGTCAATGCATCTCTTACAAATGGTGTTTCACATTTCATTTATGTAGGTTCAATTGGTGCGCTTGGGCGGGAAACAGATCATGTCGCACTTAATGAAAGTTCACCCTGGCTTGAAAATGAATTTAGTACCGGGTATGGATTGTCAAAATATCTCGGCGAACTCGAAGTATGGCGCGCTGCAGGAGAAGGATTAAAGGTGTCAGTGGTGCTTCCATCTGTGATCCTGGGTGCAGGCGATTGGCATAAATCAAGTCTTCAACTGGTCGATCGCATCGTCCATAAATCAGGTTGGTATCCTGGTGGTCAAACCGGATTTGTGGATGTGCGTGATATCACCCGCTTTATTGGTATCCTTCTTGAAAAAGGCCCGAATGGTGAGCGATGGATCCTCAATGGGGCGAATATGACTTATGCTGAACTATATGGTCACTTTTCCAATCATCTTGAACTCCACAAGACGTTTCGATCCGCCCCAAAATGGCTCGCAAAAGCGATCCTGGCTGCTGGCAACATTCTTAAAGGTGGAAGTCTGGGAGTGGATATGCTCAATCAAGTTTACGGGACGTTTTCCTATGAAAACAGCAAAAGCCTGACCATCGATGGGTTCAGCTACACGGATATCGATGACACTATCAGGGATGTAGCCTTCGCCTACAAGCATGGCAAGAAGGACCTTCCCATGTAGTACGAATTTTGAAAAATGGCAAATACAGGTATAATCGTCCTTATTAAATCGGATACTTAAAGTTGGTGAACAGGCGTTTTAGGGGGACTAATGGTAAACCATTAATCCCTGAAGTTAGGTAACAGAAATTTATGTTTATAATAATTATATGTATATATTTGCTTACAAGCACTTTATACATACTTATTTAACATAATTAGTTAACATCGGGCTTACAAGGCCTATTCCTTTGATTTATTGACGACCTTTGCGATCTTTAGCTTTCGAAAGATTGTGAGGTATTTTTTTGAATTAACCTATGAACAAATCATTGCTCGCTCGCCTTTTTATCCCTGCCATTGGCATTCTGTGCCTGGTGGCCTGGACTGAGCCGGCACCTTTTGAGGCAATCAATTCTAATCTGGACGAACAAGAAGAAATCATCCGAGAGCGGATTCCAACCGCTGTTTCAATCGTCGATCCGATCTACAACCCAGCAGTCAGATCATATCTGCATACCTATATATACAGGAGGCCGGATCATACCGCAAACATGTTAGGCTGGGCAGCCGTCTATTTCCCAATGTTTGAAAGGGCATTAGCGGAGGAAGGCTTGCCAACAGATCTTAAATACCTGTCCATTGTTGAATCAGCACTTAATCCGGTAGCTATTTCGAGGTCAGGAGCGGGTGGACTATGGCAGTTTATGAAACCTACCGCACGCGAATGCGGACTGAAGATCAGTTCATATGTAGATGAGCGAATGGATCCTGAAAAATCCACCAAAGCGGCTGTCAGGTATCTGAAACAACTATATACCATGTTTGGCGACTGGGAACTTGTCATGGCAGCTTACAACGCTGGTCCGGGACGCGTACGTGCAGCTGTCAAGCGTGCAGGTTCATCTGATTATTGGAAAATCGCCAGGTATCTTCCTGAAGAAACAAGGAGTTATGTCCCCGGCTTCATCGCCGCTTCTTACCTGATGAATTTTCACGACGCACATAATATCATCCCTGTGTATCCGGAACTAGCGATGGGTGAACTGACCACTGTGCTCATTTATGAGGGCATGTCGCTTCCCGAATTAGCTAAACGCTCAGGCCTGAGTATGGAGGCTGTAAAACAATTGAACCCGTGTTTTATACGCAATTATATACCAACTTCAGCTGCCGGTTATGCACTTATCATGCCCTTTGCTTCTGCTGAACTTTTTAATTCCGGAAGATCAATGAAAATACCGGATATCGATATCGCAGGGGGTGTTGAATCTGCCACATTAACCATTGATGGTAAAACATATAAAATCACCACTACATCAAAAGATCATGTTGTTCGGTCAGGTGATAATCTCTCCACGATTGCAGCCCGCAACAATTGCACAGTGCGTGAACTGATGACCTGGAATGGACTCCGGGACAGTCACCTATCTATAGGACAGCGACTCGAAATACGTTATACGACCAAAGAATTAATGGCTTCAATTGTCGAAGCTATTCTCCCGCTTATGCCCGCCAGGAATCAACAAACATTGAATACGCTGGCTTCCTTAACCCCGGATTATTTTCCAGTTGTCAATCGTGCAAACGATTTCAGCTTTGATATGCAGCCTGTCATCAAAGAACAGGCAAACAATACGCTTGTCCTTCAACGTCGCCAAAGTGTGCGTCAGGCTCTCCAACAATATCAACTGAGTAACAGCGTCAGCAATGCCGCCTGTGTTCTGCCCGGTAATGTTTGTGCAGGAGATGTGGTAAGGGTGAGGTAAAAAAGCTATCAGCTATCAGTTTCCAATTTCCAATTTCCAGCTACCAGTTTCTAGGTTCTAGTTTCTAGTTTCTAGTTTCTAGTTTCTAGTTTCCAAGGTGATAAGATGTGCATTATGATGCTCTATCTCTTTTCAGAAAAAATTGCCAGCGTTAAGTCTCACTCTCTTACTCTCTTACTTTCTTACACCTCTTACATTCTTACACCTCTTACATTCTTACACCTCTTACACCTCTTACACCTCTTACACCTTTTCGAGACAGCATGCTGTCAAACGAAAACTGCTAACTTTGTCCCATGATAAAGATTACACTACCGGACGGGTCAATCAGAGAATATGCCGAAGGAACCACTTCCATGGACATCGCCAAATCGATCAGTGAAGGATTGGCACGTAACGTGCTGGCTGCCAAAGTCAACGGTGAAATATGGGATGCCAGTCGCCCGATCAATACGGATGCAAGTTTACAGCTGCTGACCTGGAATGACGAAGGTGGAAAGTATGCCTTTTGGCATAGCTCAGCGCACCTGATGGCGGAAGCGCTTGAAGCGATCTATCCAGGGGTGAAATTTGGTATCGGACCTCCGATCGAAAACGGATATTATTATGATGTCGATCTTGGCGATCGGACACTCGCGCCGGACGAGCTTCCGGCGATTGAAGCTAAGATGCTGGAACTCGCCAGGCTCAAAAATGAATTCGTTCGCAAGAATATTTCTAAGACAGATGCCATCGCCTTCTTTACAGATAAAGGTGATGAATATAAAATTGAATTATTGCAGGATCTGACCGATGGTGAGATCACTTTGTATCAGCAAGGAGGTTTTGTAGATCTCTGTCGCGGACCGCATATTCCTAATACAGAAAAAATAAAAGCTGTCAAGCTGACGAATATCGCCGGTGCATACTGGCGCGGAGATGAAAAAAACAAAATGCTGACCCGTATTTATGGTATCACGTTCCCGCAGCAAAAAGAACTCACCGAATACCTGGTATTGCTCGAAGAAGCTAAAAAACGTGACCATCGAAAACTAGGCGCCGAGCTTGAATTATTTACCTTCTCTGATCGGGTTGGTGCAGGGCTTCCCTTGTGGTTGCCAAAAGGAACCATTGTAAGAAACCGTTTACAAAACTTCCTTCGCAAAGAACAAGCAAAACGTGGTTACCAGGAAGTAATGACTCCGCATATTGGCAAGAAAGAACTGTATGTCACTTCAGGCCACTATGAAAAATATGGTGCCGATAGTTTTCAGCCGATACATACGCCGAAAGAAGGTGAGGAGTTTCTATTGAAGCCGATGAATTGTCCTCACCATTGTGAGATCTATGGACACAAACCGCATTCTTATAAGGAACTGCCTATTCGAATTGCAGAATTTGGCACCGTATATCGGTATGAGCAAAGTGGGGAGTTGCATGGGTTGTCACGCGTACGTGGATTTACGCAAGATGATGCGCATATCTTTTGTACTCCGGATCAGGTGCAGGAAGAATTTCTAAATGTACTTGAACTCACGAAATTGGTACTGGCCAAAGCAGGCTTTGAAAAATTTACTGCACAAATCTCTTTACGTGATTTAAGCAAACCAGAAAAATATCTGGGAGATCCAGAGACATTTGCCAGAGCCGAACAAGATATTATTGATGCTGTTGCTGCTGCAGGTCTTGAAGCTGTGCAAGTTCCGGGCGAGGCTGCGTTCTATGGCCCTAAACTTGACTTTATGATCAAGGATGCCATCGGTCGTACATGGCAGCTAGGGACAATACAAGTGGATTACAATCTTCCTGAAAGATTCCAACTTGAATACATAGGTGCGGACAATCAGACACACCGTCCGGTGATGATTCACCGTGCACCATTCGGTAGTATGGAACGTTTCATCAGCATCCTGATTGAAAATACGACCGGCAAACTTCCACTGTGGCTTGCACCTGATCAGTTTGCCGTACTACCTATCGGTGAAGGGCATATTTCATATTGCAAAAATATTTTGGCGCAACTCGAAGCTGCAGGTTTATCAGGATATGTTGACGATCGTAATGAGACTATCGGGCGTAAGATCCGGGATACGGAGCTGAAGAAGGTGCCTTATATGTTGATTGCGGGGGATAAGGAGATGGAAGATGGAGTGGTTGCTATGCGCAGGCAAGGTGAGGGAGATAAGGGAGCCATAACTGTTGATGCTTTTACGAAGCTTTTGCTGGCGGAGATTGAGGGGAACTAAAAAGGCTGAAGAGGCTTAAAAGGCTCAAGAGGCTCAAGGGAATTGTATAAGGAATGTTGAAGGAATTGTCAGGATACAGATATAACTTCAACTCAATAACCAATAGCCAATAACCAATAGCAAAGTAAAAAGGGGGAAAGAAAAATTTCTACTAAACTTTTATACTCGTGGGGAGTGTGACTTGAAGAGGATGAATTATTTAGTATATGCTGTGCGGAACACAAATTGACATTTGGTCAGATTCTTGAAAAAATAAAGATTACTGATGAAAAAATAATAACTGCTTTATCCGCAATTCCACAGCATCTGTACACTGATTTTCCTCAAATGTATAGATCTTTCATTTCAATAAAAGTAGGAATGAATCTATATAGAACTAATGATATTTCAGAATCAGGACTTATCAAGTTTCTGATTCTCGAGATCGAATCTTCTGTAAATTTTAAAGAATAAAAGTTGGCTATTACAATTTACCTAATTCCACCTTCCATATTTCTAGCTGACCCAAGAATCTTTTATAAAACCACAGCCGGTAGAAATGCATATTTAAAAAATAGCGGCAACTCCAGCTTATTCAAGCAAGAAGTAAATAAGACCTATCAGCAATTCAACCGAAACTAATTTTGAGGTATTTACGATTTTACCTGCATTTCCAAGCGAAACATAATCCTTATGCCAACCTATCCATCGGACATAGCCTATACTCCAGCCATAGTTGATTTTCAAAATGACCCGAAGATGATTACCGGCAATATCAATGCACACCCGATCATTTTTCAAGATGTCCACCCGTTTTGATCCAAAGGTATCGACGACATCTTGCGGCTTTTGCCAATCCACTTCTTTCGATTTTGCCACCTGATACCATTCTTCAATCGAAGAAATTACATGGAGATGTTCCTCACCAAAATCTACTAGCCGGGCCTTTGATATGATTCTCAGTTCAAATCTTATTTACAACAAAGTTTAACAAAAGGTTTCTTATTTGGAAACTTTTTGTTGTTTCAAGAAAAAGTTTGTCCGTCAAACTGGACCTTTTGGAAGGCTAATCGAATTATACTTGCAAAAGTGTGTTAAAATATACTTTTGTAAATATTTCAACATTTGTTTACTCTTTCTAGCTTAGATAATGCATTATACTGCACTATCATATGGTTTTTTATGGCTAAAATGCAATTCCTATATAAATAGTGCGTCATACTGCGCTTTTTTTTTTATATAAAGTAGCACTAAATTGGGAGAATTAGAGCCATATAATACACCAACAACACCTTATAAAGAAAATAAAGGATCGTCGCGAATCCCTTCGGATCACCCAGGAACATCTGGCTGATGTAGCCGGAGTAGGCCTACGCACATTGAAACAATTCGAAAGTGGAAAAGGGAACCCAACCTTACAAACGCTACAAAAATTAGCCGATGTGCTGGGGATGGACGTCACACTCCAGATCAAGAAAATGAAACCGATCCAATGAGAAGCGCCCTTATTTTATATAAAGGAGAAGAAGCCGGAATTCTCACGCAGCAAGATGATGGGACATTTACCTATCAATACACTGATGCCTGGATGACAGATAGCGCTAAAACTGCGATAAGCTTGACCCTACCAAAAACAGATCAGGTGTATCATTGGAGAGCAAGCTGAGATCCATCAAAAGACAATAGATGGTATTTTGTAAACCTATTTTCCAAGGAAGAAAAAGTGTTGAAACTGTTTAATGCTTCATTCCTGAAAGAATCGTCTAAGCGTAGTTACCTACAAGGGTACCAAACAAGATTAAATAAACTGACGCGTCCCTGAGATTCGAATATTCAGAAGACAGGAGAATCGACCCGCTCTCCCTTTCGATAAGTTCAGGGACCGGAATTGTAAGTGAATGACAATCTCATATGATTAAACTTAGGGCACGAAAATAGAAATAAGGGTAGCCGCCCTTCGAGAAGCCCACGACCCGAAATCAAAAAGCTCATCTATTCGCTTTAACCAATTGGAAAAACAAACCATTGCAATATCACTTCACCACCACCCGCTCAAAATATTCCCTTCCCTCTATATGCACCGTAACCCCTTCAAATGCCAGGAACTTTGCACACTAATTTACTTTCCTTAACTTGCTTCACTTCTTTATCCCGTGCATGTTCTTTTTGATTGCTTTCGGCTATTCTTACTTCAGTGCTAAAAAGCTGGTTACCTGTGATAATGTATTAAATCAATTGCTATGCAAAAGATCTCGACGCTCATCCTCTTCTTCCTTGGTGTCACCATACTGTCTGCCCAGGATCCATGCGCATCTCTGAACTACCACGCCTTCAAAGCAGAAAGCCTGGCGGGTATATACACCGATCTGGGTAACCTTGGCGTAGAAATCGATGTGTCCAACCTGGATGATGGTATCTCCGAGCCCCAGGAAATTGGATTTGATTTTGAGTATCAATGTCAGTATTTCACGCAGTTTATATTTAATACAAACGGGTTTATTAAACTTGGGACAGAAACTGAACCGAAAACTAATTTATTCTTTTCCGATGCTCAGTCCACCAATGGAGGAGTCTTCAACAATGCAGACTCGAATAATGTAAATCTGATTGCGGTTTTCAATCATGATATTGAGACTATAGCCGCAGATCCGGATTTCAGGGTCCACACGAATGGTACAGCTCCTTACCGAGTCTGCACCATCCAATGGAAAAATATGCAGGAGTGGAGCGCTGATCCCGCTACGAAACAGTATATCGACATGGATTTTCAGCTAAAGCTTTATGAAACAACCAATGTCATCGAATTCGTATATGGTGACTGGGTCCCTGCAACGAATACCTCAAATTACAAAACAGGTGCATGTGGATTAAAAGGTAAAAGTCCTGAAGATGATCAGTTGCTTGTCGTCGTAAAAAGTTCTGCCGGCCGCTGGGAGAATGTGTCCTTTCACAATGGCAACTACGCTCCAAATGAATCCTTCAATTTTGGAGGACCTCCTGACCGTCCTAAGCCTGATGCCGGAAGAACCTATCGTTTTACACCAACCTACTATAATGACCTTTCGCTCCGGGAGATCTACACTTTAGGTGATGCGTCTTCCTATTATTCTTCACCGCAAACCATTTCAGCCAACATAATGAATTCGGGTTTTATTACTCAATCGGTGATTCCAGTGATACTAGAGATCTCAGGAGCGAATACATTTATAGATACACAGTATATAACCCAACTGGCGTTTGAAGAAAGTGCGCTGATCACCTTTTCAGAATTCACACCTTTATCAAATGGATTGACATCGATGCGTATTTCAGTAGCAAGTGATGATTCCGTAGATGACAATTTCATACAACACGACCAACGGATCAATGATTTTGATCTAAATTATGCTGCTATTGGTTCGGAAGCAGATGGATATGGATTTCAATCCGGTGTACAGGGAATTTATTTCGTAAAATATCCCGTCCATGGCACCGCCAGTGTCAGCGCTGTTAATGTATTTCTCTCGATTGATACAAACTCAATTGATAAAACAGTATTTGCTGCTATCCTTGATGCTGATGGTCATTTTGTCGCACGTTCAGAAAATTATTTGATACAGGAAAGCGATCTAGGTGGCTGGCACAGCTTCTCATTTGCCAATCCACCAGTTGTTGAAAATAGTAAATTTTATGCAGGCTTTGGGATGACATCCAGTCTGACAGAATATACTCCATTGGGTGTACAAGATGAAATTCCTGTTAGACCCGAGACCTATTATAAATCACTCATCACGGGAAGTGGTTTGCAGCCAATGGATACTGTATCTTTTTCATCTAGATTTATGATCGGGGCTACGCTATCAGGCACACAACCATTTGCAGGTCCGGCCACCGGTGACACTACCATTTGTGCATTTGGAACAGCCAATATCACACTGCAGGAATTTACCGGTTTTATCACTTGGCAGCGATCAACGGATGGTATGACCGGATGGCAGGCTGTGCTAGAAGCTCCGGGATCCAATTCCGGCAACTATCGCACACCGCCATTGACTACCTCAACCTATTACAGGGCTGCGGTATTTCAGCCCGGCTTTGGCGTTGCATACTCCAATAGTGTATTTGTAGAGGTCATACCAACTACACCTGTGATCACTTCATTTGGAGATATATTGGAGTCTACCGCCAGTACAGGAAACCAATGGTATGATCAAAACGGGCTGATACCCGGTGCAACCGATCAATATTATATCGCGCTGGTTCCCGGCACTTATTTTGTAGTCGTGACAACAGAAGAATGCATTTCAGCACCTTCTAATCAGATCGAATTACTGACCGTAGCTTCGCATGACATCCAACACGAGTCAAAAATAAAACTGTATCCGAATCCGGTGCGTGAGGAGTTGACGATTGAGATGGCGGGGAATACAGAAGAAATGCGTTTTGAAATCATTAATGCATTAGGGCAGGTGGTGTATAGGGGCGTGATGGTCGAACGAATTTCAGTAGAAATAAGTGAATTCAATCCTGGTCTTTATTTGACAAGTTTTAATAAAAAGGGTATCCTTACTTTGAATATGTTCTTAAAAAAATAAGGCTAGGCATAAATTTGATGGGAAAAGTGATTACTCCGTAATAATGATTAATGATGGGGCAGTCTTTAATGGACTCCCCATACAGAAATCTGCGGACTGAAATCTGGTTTTTCCTTACCTTCAGCACTTCAATATTATCCATCATCAAATGTCCCTTTTTAACACCATCCTGACCCTATGAGGATCCTTACCCTGACACTTCTGGTTACCCTGCTTTCTGTAACCATGTTTGCCCAACCCTGGCTTGAAAAACTACCCAAAGACAAAACTCCCTTTGAACTGACCCTGTTCGATTACCAACTAGCCTTTGAGTCCTATTGGGCACCTTTCAATGTCGAAAGAGGCAGCTATATCAAAAACGGGGTAACTGAAAAAGCTGCCGGCTGGAAACAATTCAAAAGGTGGGAACATCAGATGCAAAGTGTCGTCCATCCGTCAACCGGCGAATTTCCCAAAAAAACTGCATTCCAGGTCGTTGAAGAATTTGAACAGACGCAGCAGCGAACAAGAGTGACTAACACAGCTGATTGGAAACCCCTTGGACCGAACAATTCCTTTAGTGGATATTCAGGAATCGGAAGACTCAACACCGTTGCATTCCATCCTACAGATAACAACACATTTTGGGTAGGTGCGGCCGCAGGTGGATTGTGGTTGACTACAGATAATGGATCCAACTGGACCTGCCTGACAGATAATAATGGTGTGCTGGCAGTAAGTGGAATCGTTGTTCCCCCAGATTATGCAACTTCAAATACCATCTATATCGCCACCGGTGACCGTGATGGCTGGGATAACAGAAGTATAGGTGTATTAAAATCAACCGATGGTGGCATAACCTGGAATAATACAGGGCTCAGTTTTACGATCTATGAAGGACGGATGACAAACCGATTGTTGATGGATCCTAACAACAGCGAAATTTTATACGCTGCCACGAATATCGGTGTGTTTAAAACAATTGATGGAGGGACTACATGGGATACTCAAATGACGGGTATTGAATTTATTGATATGGAATTTCAACCCGGCAACGCAACTGTCATCTACGGCTCTACAAAAAACGGGGAGATCTATATGTCTACCGATGGCAGCAGTTTTGGGTCAGCTGTGTTCAGTGATGGAAATGCACGTAGGACTGAATTAGCCGTTTCTCCAAATCAACCGACCTGGGTATATGCGGTGGCCTCCAATGGAAATAATGGCCTCTATGCTATCTTCAAATCTACCAATGGTGGTGCATCATTTGAAGAAATTTTTAGTGGTAGCACTAAAAATTTATTGACCTGGGAGTCTGACGGAAGTGGCACCGGAGGACAAGGATGGTACGACCTTTGCCTGGCTGCATCCCCACTCGATGCCAATATCCTGCTTGTGGGTGGTGTCAATACATGGCGCTCACTCGATGGAGGTATCAGTTGGTTTATCAATAATCATTGGTGGGGTGATATGATCCAGGCGGTACACGCTGATAAACACTTCCTGGCATTCCGCGACAATGGTGATTTGTTTGAATGCAATGATGGCGGCATCTATTACTCTGATAATAATGGATCTAACTGGGTAGACAGAACCAATGGAATGCAGATTAGCCAGATGTATAAACTTGGCGTTTCACAAACAGAACCCGGCGATGTCATCACCGGCCTCCAGGATAACGGATCTAAACTATATAGTGATAATGACTGGTTTGATGTAAGAGGTGGTGATGGCATGGAATGTCTGATTGACTATACTGATGTCAATATTCAATACACCACTTTATACTTTGGCCTTATCGACAGGACGACAAATCACTGGCAAAACGCAACTGCCATACAACCGGTCGACAATGGCGCCTGGGTAACTCCTTATATTATTGATCCAAATGATCCTGCGATCCTCTATGCAGGTTATGATGAGGTATGGCAGACATTTGACAGAGGTGATAACTGGACGCAGATTTCATTTATCGATCTGCCCGGAAAAATCCAATCGATGGCCATTGCTCCATCCGACTCGCGCTATCTCTACATTTCCAATCATTCTCAGTTATGGAAAACAACAAATGCTGGAGCTGATTGGGCTAACACAACAAGCAATCTCCCAATAGGAAGTGCCAACATAGACTACATCACCGTCAAGCATGATGACCCGAATACGATTTGGGTTGCCATGAGTGGTTACTCCACACCAGGTGTTTACGAATCAACAGATGGCGGTGCGACCTGGACAAATATCTCTGCGGGACTTCCTTCCATTCCTGCCTACGCTGTAGTACAAAATCAACAGTCTGCCCTGGAGGCACAGTTATATGTGGGCACTGAACTTGGTGTCTACTATAAAAAAGGAAACAATGACTGGGAACCCTATAGCACCGGACTTCCAAATGTAAAAATCGGAGAGATCGAAATATATTATGCCTCTAACCCAGGTGAAAGTAAACTGAGAGCTGCTACCTATGGGAGAGGCCTTTGGGAAACCACGATCGAATACACGGCTACGCCAATGGTGTATATCACAAGCACTACCGTCCAAAAAAACAAATCCTCTGTTGCACCTGATCAGCTCAACCAGGAAATCATCAAAGTGGAAGTTGTCACCAATGGAAATTTGAATCCGTTCAATACAAATTCATTTACTTTCAATACCACCGGATCAACTAATCCCGTGACAGATATTACCAACGCAAAACTTTTCTATACCGGAACTACGAATGCATTTTCCACTACGACACAATTTGGCGAGACTGTAATGTCACCAAACGGGGAGTTTACTTTTACGGGAACACAACTCCTTGGTAATGGTAAAAATAATTTCTGGCTAACCTATGATGTACCGGCCGAAGCAGTCATCGGTCATCAATTGGATGCACAATGCACTTCTTTGATTGTCGAGGCACCAAGATCACTTACAGTTACTGATCCGGAAGGAGCAAGAATTATCAACTTCGATTATTGCGAAGCAGGTGCTGCCGAACTTACCTATGAATACATTTCCAACTTTGCCATGGGTGCCGTCAATAACCCATCAGGTAAAACTGGAGGTGGGTATTCGGATTTCACTTCGCATGTGGTGGATATGACCATAGGAACAAGTATGAATTTCTACGTAGAAAATGGGGAGCCTTATTTTGCTGATGAAGTGCTGATCTGGGTTGATTGGAATATTGATGGTGATTTTGATGATGAAGATGAATTTGTCTTTAACACGGGCGCCTCAGGCGAAATACTCTTCAGTGGTTCTTTTACTGCTCCGTTATCAGCCACATTGGGCACCACCCGCATGAGGGTTAGGTTGCATGATTCACAAAACGGTCCGCTAGCAGAGCGATGTGGATATTCTCAATGGGGCGAAGTAGAAGATTACGCTATTCGTGTTTCAGCGGCTGATCCTTGCGCAGTACTCAATTATTTTGACTACAAAGCGTATAGTATTCCTGGTGAATATGTTCCACTGGTATCTGAAGGCACGGCGATTACAACTTCAGAATTTGACAATGCTAATTCCGAACCGCAGGATATCGGGTTTGCGTTTGATTTTAAATGTGGGTCCTTTACGCAGTTTGTGCTCAATACAAATGGTTTTATCAAATTGGGTGACACACCTCCCTCATCTGCAAGTTTGTTTTTTGATGATCCGCGTGCTACAAATGGTGGTTTCTTCAATAACAATGATCCGGCTGATGTCAATCTGCTAAGTCCATTAAACATGGACCTTGCTGCCGGGACAGGCACACCGGAATATAGGGTACATACTTCTGGTATTGCTCCCGACAGAGTTTGTACCATTCAGTACCAGAATGTTCGGGAAGCCAATTCGGATCCTGTAGCACAATATGATAACATGCAGTTTCAGATCAAATTGTATGAAACTTCCAATATCATTGAATTCATCTATGGCGATTGGACACCGTCCGGAAATGAGGACGATTTCAGAACAGTAGCCTGTGGATTGAAAGGATCGAGCAGAGCGGAAAATCAATTATTGATTGTACGCAAAAGCACCGAAGATACCTGGCATGATGTCAGTTTTGCAAATGCAAACTATCTATCCACATCTGCCATCAACTATGCAAGACCTCCCGAAAGTCCTAAACCGGATGCCGGCAGGACGTTAAGGTTCGTACCTAAGTATAATCTTGATCTGAGGATGGATGAAATCTACAGTCTCGGGGATGCATCCCAGTATTATACGTCGCCGCAAGATGTATCTGTCTATGTACGCAACATTGGTAATGAAGCAATGGTGGACGTTCCTGTTACGCTGACCATTACAGGAGCAAATACAAAGTCGGATACCCAATACATTCCACTTTTGGAACCAGATGAAAATACGGTTGTGACCTTTACGTCCTTCGCGCCTACCACAAATGGTACTACATCTATCCTGGTATCATTGCCTTCAGACAATGACGTTAGCAATAATAGTATTCACTGGGAGCAAAACACAAATGATTTCAACTGTTCATACGCTTCGACTGAAACATATTCAAGCGTGTGGGAAGTCGCCGAAGGCCAGGATATTGTCTTCTATGCCAAATACAATGTTACAGGAACAGCTCAGGTTCAGGCCGTGAATGCTTATATTTATGATAATGCCTATGTCGGTGAAACGGTAAATGCATTGTTGTTAAATAACGAAGGATCCATAATCGGCCAATCCGATCCATATGTGCTAAGGGATGAAGACCTGGGCACCTGGCTGACTTTACCTATCAATAATGTTACTTCAATCACCGATGATCATTTTTATGCAGGCTTCGCTATACCTTCTCCTGCAAGCAGTTATTTCCTCATCGGTGTTCAGGACGAAAACCCTCAGCGGCCCGAGACATTTTATACATCAAACATTGATGGCACCAACCTGACCCCATTCCATTTTCCATATAGATTAATGATTGGTGCTGTGCTGGCACCAACAGCACCTTTTGAAGGTGAAGCAAATTCCGTCTCACCTGTATGCGTAGGTAATACTTCAACACTTACCTTAATTGGTCATACTGGTTTTGTGCAATGGCAAGAATCCATTGATGCTATTGATAACTGGGTAAACGTTACAGGTGGTAGTGGAGCCAATACCCCTTCCTTTAGCACACCATCATTGACTACAGGTATGCACTACAGAGCTGAAGTAAACCAGCCAACGTTTTCACCTGTGTATTCAAATGTTGTTCAAGTCGACGTCAAAATTCTGCCAGGCATACCATTTGTAACAGTACTTAATCAACCTACCTGTACCCTGCCCGATGGAAGTATCGAAGTAACCGGCTTGCCATTTCCAGGTGTGTGGTATTTATTTATTCAACCTGGTGATCTAATCATAACAGGAGAAAATATTATTCAGATAAGTTTTGATTTAGATCCTGGCACCTATAGCATAAATATTGTCGATGAAACCGGATGTAATTCTGAGACTTCACCTGAATTTGTAATCGATCCTCAACCGTCTACTCCACCAACACCAATCATTACCGAAAATGAAAATGTGCTCCATTCAGATGCGTCTTCAGGCAATCAATGGTATGATGCAAATGGGCCCATCGCAGGTGCAACTGATCAGGAATATGTTGTTACCTGGGACGGAATGTACTATGTGATTGTTACTGTAGATGGTTGCAGCTCCGCCGCATCCAACATAATTCCAGTCTTTATATCTGGAGTCAAAACCGCTGACCAACATCTGAAGATCAATCTATATCCGAACCCGGTATCAAATGAACTCTTTATTGAAATGCCAGACAACAACGACATTATTCAATTTGAGATTCACAATGCCGATGGTCTTGTGGTGGACAAAGGGGCGTTTACTGAAAAAGTAAAAATTGAAACAAGGGAACTGTTGCCTGGTATTTATTTTATCAAACTGGAGGACAATGGATTTGAGGTGATAAAGAAATTTGTGAAGGAGTAATCTAGCATGCCAAACACCCTCATTAAAAAGTCCATCACCATCACTGCCTCAGCACATGAGGTGTGGCGTGTATTCACCGACCCAAAGGTGACCATGCTTATGGAAGGCCAATATGCATCCTCTTGGAAACAAGGAGAATCATTGCAATGGAAAGGCGAAGATGGCAAACTGTACAGCTATGGAATCATCCTTGAACTTGAGCCTGACAAGCTCCTTAAACATAGCTTGTATGACATGAAAACAAAATCAAGGGTGACATCTGTTATCACTTATCGGTTTGAGGATATGGGAAAATATACTATACTACATGCTGAAGAGGAACTGACCTACGATATGCGAGATGATCAATTTGAAGAAGCCCTTGAAGGCTGGGACTTGGCTCTTGACACCGTAAAAGAAGTTGCGGAGCGAAAAAAGAATTGACTTATGGTCGATTGCTATTTATTCCGGTAAAGATTCAAACATGATCTCCATTCGTCCTGCCACATTATCTGATGTTCAACTTTTATCTTTCATAGCTCCACAGGTTCACATGGAATCTCATGGGCATAGTGCAAAGCCTGAACATCATGAGGTATATATTTCTAAGAAGCTGTCTATTCAAGCTTTTACGGATGAACTGGCGAACCCCGAAAACCTTTATCATATCATCTACGTGGATGATGTGGCTGCCGGATATTCCAAAATCATTTTAAACTTTAATCATGAGTTTGTTGCTGAGCAACCTGTGACCAAACTTGAACGTATCTATCTTCTGAAATCATATTACGGCATGGAGGCTGGTAAAAAACTTTTCGATCACAACATTAATTTAACAAAAGATCAATATCAGATGGGGATGTGGCTGCACGTCTGGATAGAAAACCACCGTGCAATTGCTTTTTACCTGAAGCAGGGTTTCAAGATCATTGGGAGCCATGACTTCGAAGTCTCACCTTCCCATTTCAATCCGAATCATGTGATGTATCTGAAATACTAATCACAATTATATTTTAATACCGACAGACTCACCTAAAACAAGATCACACATTTTCTGCATAAGAATATTTGCGTTAGCTCTTTCCTGATTTGAACCCAATTTTCGCCTTCCCTGCTTTGACATCCTTGCCATCAAACTCCTTTACATCGTCAAGAATTACAGTAGTAATGATTTCCGGTGTACGATCTTCTTTTTTCATTGTGGAAAGGCGGAGGTGCTGATTTTTTACGGATTCAGCTACGATCTGGCGCACGGTACGAGCATTGCCAAAATATTCATCTCTATGCTCAAATAATACGGTGAAGTAGGCTTTAAGATGAGTGGCAGCATCCACATCAGGCATGACCTCTTCTTTGCGGAACATCGATAAGGCAATGATGAACATTTCATCCGGTGAATAATCCTCAAAATGAAAATATTTATCAAACCTTGATTTCAATCCAGGGTTGGAGTTGATAAACCCATGCATGTTGTGGGTATATCCGGCGACGATGACGCCAAATTTTCCGCGCATATCTTCCATACGTTTTAAAATGATCTGAATCGCTTCACCACCGAAATCATAAGGAGAACCCTTCTCCTGCGCCAGAGAATATGCTTCATCAATAAACAATACGCCACCCATCGCCTGATTGACCTTTTCACCTGTCTTGATGGCCGTTTGTCCAATATACCCTGCTACCAAACCCTCACGATCTACTTCTACCAAATGACCTTTGTCGAGGATACCAAGGCCTTTATAAATGTTTGAAAGAATACGGGCCACTGTTGTCTTGCCCGTACCCGGATTGCCGGTAAACACCGTATGAAGTGAAAATTTGTTAAGTACATCTTTACCCGTTTCCTGGTAAAACTGAACCAGTCTCACCATTTCATTGACTTCGGCTTTGATATTGGTCAACCCGGTCAGCAAATTGAGTTCTTCTAGGCTGTCCTTTAATAGAATCTCCAACACCGGACTTGCAGTAGCCGTAGATCCTGTCGGATGCATGAGAAGTCCCTTGTCCGATATTACGCTTACACCTCCTACTTCAAAACTATCCCCAACCTGAAATGAAACAGTCGCCACCAGTGTGTCCATGAAAACAATTTCCATGATATACCCATCATTATGCCACGTACCGGGTATAAGGTTACCCCATCCAGCATACGCCGTATACACTTTACCTGCAGTATTTGGTGCCACATACATAAGATAACTCTGGCTTCCTTTAGGCTGGCCATCTCCGTCCGAATATAGAAACATGATTTCTGCATAATAATCGACGGCAGTCCTATTTGTGAAATTGAATTCGCCCCAGACAAAACGTGTGTCTTTCTGATTGAACTTCTTCAAATACTTTTTCTCCGCCAATGTGGACGCTTGTCCATCACCTTCAAAAAGCCTGACAGACTCAACATCAAAAAACATATTGACACCAGGTGGTTGGACTCCAATGTCCTCAACATAAAAAGTAGTCTCCCCGATTTTTACTTCATCCAGGTAAGCTTCCCACACATAATTGCCCTTTTTCCAGTATTCACCGGCTTCAGGTTTTCCCCAGGAATGTCGGGCATAAACAATATTTTCCTCCTTCAGTATTTTTCTTTTTTCTTCAAAATTGGAAAGTTCATTTTTCTGACTGCCATTGACAAAATAACATTTCGAACGAATCGATGCCTCCCATTCCTCTTCATCAAAAAGTTTGTTGAAAAAAGAAATTTCCACACGCATATACGTGGTTTCAAACCGGTCAAATACCCTCCGGTATTTTTTAGTTGAGCCGGCCATCCATTCATCCGTACAATGGACCTTCATTTCACGGAACTTGAATTTTGCTGTTATATCCTTCGATGAAGACATGTTTTTACCTTTAGTGTACCTTATTTATATACTGGATGTGTGCTATTTAGCACGAACATCACGCCAAATCAGCGAGTCAAAATAAGAAAAAAGACCATGCAGCATGGCATATATAAAATTAGCAGAAAGCTAAAAGAGGAGTTTATTTATCACTCCATGTAGTCATAGAAAGAAAAGGGCTGCCGGCGCTTTTCAGCATGTGGCAGCCCGACTACATATTTTAATGGCACTTCCGCGAAAACCGTCGTTTGTATATAGCTTTTAAAAGATCATTAAACTTTTAAGTTCAGTTTATAACATGTTAATGATTTGAAAATTATGAGGGTTTGATATCTTTCCTATAATCGAATCCATTTCAAAGTCTGTGGCTCAAAACCTAAACTGGTGAGCTGGACAAAATACGTTGCAGGGGGCAAATTAGAAAGATCGATTCGAAGATCCTCGCTTGTTGACACTTGATCAGAAGCCATTAAACGACCTTCCGCGGAAAAGACGTTTAAACTTATATCATTTGTGTGTGATTGATTTAAATGATGGAGTCTAAGAATTCCATCTAATGATGGATTGTTAAGAATAGACAGATCGTTAACAGCAAACAACTCATTGACCGCGGTGATTGGTGAATCACGTTGGAAGAAGTTACGGGTGAATCTGACGTTCTATCACGAATAGTATACTATCAGATTCCCATTTGACGCGTAGGTTTACCGCATGATCACCAATCGTCCAGTCTTTATTAAATGTCCTGTTTCGCCAAGACATTGAATCATGTATACTCCAGAGGCAAAATCAACGAGTCCAAGAACAACCTTTGATTGATCAATTACTGTCCATTCACTTATTCTTTTTCCAGACATATCAATCATTCTGATACTTGCCACCTGATGAGATGGGCCGAGTTGCAATGTTGTGAATTGGGATGCAGGATTGGGTGATACTAACCATGAATCAACAACGAGGTTATCCAACGCAGTGGGATCACATGCATCCCCCAGGCCATCTTCATCTGTATCCGTCTGATCTGCATTTGAATCCAATGGACAGTTGTCTGATTCGTCCATTATACCATCATTATCATCATCCGGGTCACATGCATCGCCTATGTCATCTAGATCTGAATCGAGCTGATCTGTATTCGGATGCTCCGGACAATTATCAAGTTCATTGAGAACACCATCATCATCAATATCTGTATCAAGACCCTGGATCACAATCGTCAGATTCGCTTTGCATCCAAGTGCATCTGTTATCTCCACGCTATATTCACCAGCTGAAAGATCTGATACGGATGAAGAAGTAGCACCGCTACTCCAATTAAATATATAAGGTAGCGTCCCTCCTTGTACAGTAATGGCCGCGGATCCATTCTGCATTCCATCCACCTCTGGCAAGGTAGATACAAAAGCATTGATACATGGTGCAAGACTCCAGATTTCAAAACCCTTGTCTCCGTTGTCTGCTGTTAGATAAAGTTTGTCATTGAAAAGTGTAAGGTATGACGGGTTAGAACTAAATCCTCCTTGCCAAATGTCAGCATAAAGCCTGAAGGTCCCGGTAGTGTCATTGTATTCATATAATTCCCGACCAAGCTCGGCATGTTCTGCTGAAAAATAAAGGTATCCATTATACACCTGAAGATCTGCAGGATGTCCATTCCCATCCTCTTCTATGATATCCGCAGCAAGTATAAATTCACCGGTGGGCTCATCAAAGTAGTACAACTCATTCCCCGTGTTATTACGCGAATAGCTAAAGAATAATTTTTCACGATATACGATCGGGCTTTCAATGCTAACATTAGCCGATTGAGCGTATACCTTATATTCTTCGGTTTGATCATCGTACGACCGTAATTGTCTGCCTTCTGTAGCATCCAGTGCCACAAAAAACAATTTACCAGCGTGTACAATCATTTGCTCAGGATAACTATCATCTGGACCAAGATTAATATCCATCAAGAGTTGAGGCTGGCCATCGGGACTATCCAATACCCAAAGCTCTGATCCATTCAAATCTTCTTCTGCTGTGAAATAAAGTCTGTCGTTGTAAATCACCAAACCTGAAACATTTGAATTTGATCCCGGATTGAAATCCATGACAAGTTCCGTTACTTCGGTATTTCTGTTATACTTCCACAGATCGGTTCCGTAGGTGTCATGATATGCTCGAAAAAAGAGAACGTCACCAAAAACTGTAAGTTCTTCGACGCTTGCTCCATTCACGCCGGGATTTACATCTGCTATCATTCGTGTCACATCTGTCGCTGCATCATATTCCACAAGCTCATGACCACTACTCAACGTATTAGCTCCAAAATAAAGTTTATCTCCGTAGACACAATAGAACTGTGGCTGCGCACTTCCATCTCCCGGGATGAGGTCTTCCAGTATTTCTGTAGTGCCGGTTGTCGGATCATATACCCAAGTTTCGTCTCCGAAAAGATAGTCTGTAGCACGGAAATAAAGTTTTCCCTGGTAGGGAGTATAACTACTGGGTGAGGAATCTACAGTGGTTGTATTAATATCATAGAGCAATGCCACGCCAGATGAAGTATGATACTTCCAAAGTTCAGAATCAACATCAGGCGTAAACGCTACAAATAGTAAGTCATCTCCGTATGGTATAAAACCATAGGGCATGCATCCATCCTCACCTACACCCAGTTCAAAAGCCATATCGGTAATACCTGAAACAGGATCATACTGGTAGACTTCCCTTCCTTTAATGCCATCATCAGCACTAAAAAATAACTTTCCTTTAAATGATCTCATACTGCCGGGTACTGCTGGACCAGCTTGATTAATATTGGAGACCATGACCATTTGTTCATTTGCATCAATTGACCACAATTCAGAACGTCCTGCGGTCCTGGCCTGGAAATAAAGTTTATTATTAAAAAAAGTCAGTTGATTTGGCGAAGAACCAGCGATGCCGGGATAAATTTCAGGTAACATGGATACTTGTCCTGTACCAGGATCATACTTCCACAATTCTTCACCCGTCGCTCCGGTATATCCTGAAAAGTATAATCGATCATTCAATACAGTCAGTGCGCCAAGTCCAATGCCTTGAGGTCCGACGACACCTTCAACAACCAGTTCAACCATGTCTGTGGCATCATCATATCGAAAGAGTTCAAAACCCGTATCAGGTGTTGTCGCTGCGAAATATAACATGCCTTGAAATACAACAAAACTGCCTGGATAAGAATCTCCAGATCCGGGATTAATATCCATCACCAATCTGGCAACATTGGAGGAGGGATCATACTCCCAGAGCTCTCTGCCTTGCGCGCTGGATCGCTCAGCTTGGAAAAACAACTTCCCTGCATACACAACTATTTCGACAGGATTGCTTCTTCGGAGCAGGTTATCCTGATCTACAACCCTTTCTGTAATGCCTGTTAGCGGATCATACACCCATAATGAATTATTCATCTCTGGATCCCTTGCGTTGAAGTATATCTTGTTGTTGAGCGACGTCAGATATGTAGGCGTGGACCCGATTTCAAATGGGTATATATCGATAAGCATTTCAGCCTGCCCGGTCATATTGTCATAAACCCATAATTCCTCACCATGCAACCCATCTGTGGCAGAAAAATAGAGTCTTTCATTATGGACTAAGAAGTTATTGGCCGATGAACCGGCAGGATCCTGGTTGATATCAAACTCCAGAGCGAGCTGCGCTCTACCTGAAGTCAATATTGAAACCAAAAGCAGGATGATTCCAACCTGAAAGTAACGGGATGTAAACTGTGCCATATGCGTTTCAATTTAAGCTATAAAAATCGGGCTTCTTTGCCAGTTTTTGTCACTCTTTCGGGTGATTTTTAGGTCCGGCAATGACTTTTGGGAAGGCAGAGCTTAATTTTAAGATTAATTTAGGTTAGTCCAGCCCCGAGGTTTCCAAAGGAAGCTGACAATTTAATAATACTGCTGTTCTTCTTAGAACGTTTATCATCTATCTTGCTTTCTTTTTAGGTATAATGCATATTGCGCGGCAACAGCAAATCGTTGCTATGCTTGACTTTATGTTTGGTATTGCTTTTATTTTCATGACCTATTTCTCCCATAAAAAATACGACCTGCTGAATACGGATATTGAACATTTGCTGATTTCAACTGATGGGATAAACGTACAATACCTCAAGAACAAAGGATCCCTGCATTTTCCACCAGATCAGATCGAATCGCTGGCAGTAGATGTCCAATACAATGGAAATAACAGCATTGCCTCCATCCTCCTTTATCACAGTAATGGAGTGACGCATGAATTGGTCTGTATGATGTCAAAAAAAGAAAATGTTGTAACTGCCGTAGCAGAACAGCTTGTTTTGAATATAAAATCGACCATGCAACTTAAAGGCGATTCTACCGAATGATTTTTCGCGCTGCATCTATGGACAAGCCAAGTTTTTAGGTTCGAGACTTTTCTTAAAAACAACCATATAAGACATTGTTGCTATCTTTAACACGTATATCACCATAAATCAATAAAACATACAATTATGAGTCAGGACCAAAAACAATATGCAGGCATATGGATGGACCATCACAATGCCATTTTCATCACCCTCGAAAACGGGGAATTTGCCATCCAAGAAGAAAAAATAGTTGCAGGTGAATACCATGGTGACAAAGGCGAGCATGCCTCTAACAATGCCGAAAAAACAGATAATCGTAAATACTACAAAACGATTGCCAGTCATTTGCTGAAATATGATGAGATCTTTATTTTCGGTCCTGGTAAATCACAAGAAGAATTGCTGAATTTCCTTCATGATGACCAGCATTTCAAACACAAGAAAATAACGCTTGGAAGTGCAGAAAAAATGACAAATCCTCAAACCGTTGCCAAGGTCAGAGATTTCTTTAAATCATAGAAGGCACACTAACCTGTTTTACTAGTAAAAGGGCATCCTATAGATGCTTTTTTTTTGCGTTAAAGTGAAAATACGCTTCAAAATCTTTGGCCTGAAACCTTCTTGCTTGTTTAGGGTTGAAACCCTGGGCAACAATTTCGGTCGTCCCTACGGGACTGAATGTTGATATGCTTGATATGTCGACATCCTGATTCGACCGGCTCAGATGCAATGGTGTACTGCAGTTCAACAACAGCCGCATCACTAGATCACTCACTTAATCACCCAATAAATTAAATCCCCCTATTTCGGTATTGATATCGAACCAAAGCTAGCAGAGTAAGTATTTACATGCCTTTACGAAAAAGAGTAGTTAAAAGTTACAATTTCTTTTCCTTCTATGCTTCCAAAGTCCTTAGCTTTGCCTTACTTGATTGTGTTGATAGCATAAATCATGTTGATTGCAGCCATGATCACCACCACTTTTTGGCTTTCTCCATGTTTGTCCATTACAAGCGCGGAATGGAAATATAAATATGAAGGCATTCTGGGACCAGCGATATGGTCAGGAGATTTATGCTTATGGCGAAACTCCAAATGAGTATTTTAAAAAATCAATAAAGAGTTTGTCTCCCGGCAAACTCCTTATGCCAGCCGAGGGCGAAGGACGCAATGCCGTTTATGCCGCGACGCTAGGCTGGGATGTCACTGCATTCGATCTTAGTGATCAGGGAAAACGAAAAGCAGATGCATTGGCAGACAAACATCATGTGCAGATTAATTACATCGTAGGTGATTGCAGTGAGTTATCCTTTCCAAAAAATAGTTTTGATGCAATAGGGCTCATCTATGCCCACTTTCCGGCACTTGTTAAATCTCAATATCACCGGCAATTAGTTTCCTATCTCAGACAAGAGGGCACTATCATCTTTGAAGGCTATAGCAAGCAACATACCCAATATCAACATACCAATCCAAAGGCGGGAGGACCTAAGGAAGTAGATATGCTATTCGATATCCAGGAAATCAAAAAGGATTTTTCGGATTTCCATTTTTCTGAACTTATCGAAGAAGAGATTAACGTTAAAGAAGGGCTGTACCATGATGGCAAAGCCATGGTCATCAGGTTTTCAGCAAGAAAGAAATAAACAACATGTCAAAAACAATAAAAGGCAAAAATGCCCTTCAGGGACTCACCCGTGAAAAAGTGTCGCGTCAACTTGTCGGACTGGTGCGTGAAATGAAGAAAACAGAGTTGAAATTCGGGTCTCTACTCGCTGATGTTCATGAAAATTTTAGATTGAGCGGAGCTAATCTTATCCATTACCTGGTATTACGGAACAATGAAATACGCGAAGCTCAGGAATATCTGCATCATATCGGGCTTTCTTCACTGACCAATTCTGAAAGTCATACGCTCTTTCAGGTACAGAATGTCCTGAACTGGCTGGAAAACAAACCGCTTCCGTCAAAGAAAAATATTTCCTGCAATTTTGAAGACGCGTCAAGGTTACAATTATTACATGCTGAAAAATTACTTGGTGAGTTTCCCGGTCAGGATCGGCCGCATATCATGGTAACATTCGACGCTAAACTAATGCAAGAGCGCAAACTGGTTGAAGAAATGCTCAATGAGGGCATGTCCGTAGCCCGGATCAACTGTGCTCATAATACGCCGGAAATCTGGTTAAAAATGATCTCTGTCCTTAAAAAAGCTATAGCCAAAACAGGCAAGAACTGTAAGGTGTATATGGACCTGGCAGGACCTAAAATCCGCGTTAAGAGCATCAGCCCTTACAAAAAAGACGAATCACTGGCATTGCCTGTCTGGGAAGGCAAAGAATTGCTCCTGACTCATACGGATACCCAAAAAACCAAAAACAAAAAGAGTAAAACTAAAACCGATATCCTTTTTATCGAGCCAAAAGAATTACTAGATATGATTAAAGTCGGTGAGCATATCTTTTTTGATGATGGCAAGTTTGAAGCTAAAGTCATTAAATCGGAGCCAGGCCGGGTACTTGTAAAAATCGTCAGGATATCTGCTAAAAAACATTTTTTAAAACCTGAGCGAGGCATCAATCTTCCTGATTCTGAAATAACCATACCGACCCTTACGGAAGAGGATAAACAAAACATACCTTTTATATGTGCGCATGCAGATATGGTCGGGTATTCATTTGTCAACAGCCCTGAGGACATAGACATGCTGCGTAAAGAGCTCAATAAATTTTCCGGCCGACGCAAACCTAATGTTATACTTAAAATTGAAAGACTTACTGCAGTTCAGAATCTTCCTGCCTTGCTGATCAATGGCATGAAAGATGAGGCAATGGGTGTGATGATTGCCCGCGGGGACCTGGCAGTAGAAATCGGTTTTGAGCGACTGAGTGAGATTCAGGAAGAGATTCTTTGGATTTGCGAAGCAGCTCATGTACCAGTCATCTGGGCCACACAAGTACTCGAGACCCTCAATAAGACGGGCTATGCCACCAGATCAGAAATTACAGATGCAGCTATGAGCGGCCGCGCCGAATGCGTCATGCTAAATAAGGGCAAACACATCGTCAAAACAATTGAGACCCTTAGTGACATCCTCACGCGTCAACAGGGACATGTCAATAAAAAAAGATACATCATGCGGCCGCTTGGGATTGCGAAAAACTTTTTGGAGGTGTGACCTTTTATAGGAACCATTACGCTCATGCAATATTGGGCATCACAAGTGTCCAAAATAAATTTGGAACACTTATGGCTAAACACGCCAAACTAAATGTGTTACTTTTTTCATCGCCAAAAAAGTAACCAAAAAGGCTAGTAGCTCAAAAAACTCACCAATTCATCTCACATAATTCTCGCTTCCCGGTTTGCTGGCGCGCTTATTAGTTTTTCACTACCTATTTCTCGTCAAAGATTTCACTAGATCCTTGTTTTGAAGAGAAATAGCGTTCGATCTGTTCAAACAGTTTTGAGCTACAGGATGGTACCCAATTCGAAATGATTTTATGAATTTTCTTTATCCAATATCTTAAGGAAGGGATCTATATTTCAAATTTTAGGCAAAAAAGGATCAAACTGCTTATTGCCAAAGGCTTTTCCTTTTTATTCTAAATATTTTGGACAGCTGTGATTGGGCATATTTAATAAATGGCCATTCCAGGTGTGCTACGGGGATCGATGTCGAGGTGTTTGTTCATGACACCACCGATAGTCCAACCAGAATTCTCAACAGGTATTCGTCTCATTGCAGGAGCAAACTCCTGTAATGGCCGCTGCGCCTTGCCGCTGGAGATGAAGTTTTTCAAAAATAAATTAGCGTCGTATTTATATTAATCGTATTTTTACGATTAAATAACCAAAGATGGGCTCAGCCAAGTCAGAAGAATTTTCTGTGAAAGACAACCGAATCGCCAGCTATGCCAAGGCAATGGCCCATCCGGCGAGAGTGGCAATTCTGCGTCTCCTCATTCAGCGGCAGGCCTGTGTATGCGGGGATATCGTCGATGAATTACCTCTTTCACAGAGCACCGTATCACAGCATCTCAAGGAACTCAAAGAAGCCGGACTGATCAAAGGGGATATAGAAGGTGCAAGGGTATGTTACTGTATCGATGACACCGAAATGACTGCCGCAAAAAATGCCCTGGAAGGTCTTTTTGCGAGCTATGAGGTTCAAAAAGCCAAATGCTGTTGATTTTTTTACACTAATCCATCGTAATTTTACGATAATATATTTAAAATCCAATTTTCATGGAAACACAAACAACAGATGCACAACTCAAAGATCTTGTAAGACAGAAATACAGCGAAATCGCTTTACAGGATAAAGAAACCAATCAATCATCATGCTGTGGCGCAGGTGGCTGCTCTACAGAAGTATACAACATCATGAATGATGACTATACAACAATCGAAGGCTACAATCCTGAAGCGGACCTTGGATTGGGCTGTGGTTTACCGACACAGTTTGCAAAAATCAAAGAAGGAGATATAGTCATCGACCTCGGAAGCGGGGCAGGAAACGATTGCTTTGTCGCCAGGGCCGAAACCGGCGAAACCGGAAGAGTCATAGGTATCGACTTCACTCCGGCTATGATTGAAAAAGCAAGGATCAATGCTGAAAAACGTGGATTTAACAATGTTGAATTCCGCCAGGGCGATATTGAAAAGATGCCTGTTACCTCGGCCGTCGCAGATGTGATCGTGAGCAATTGCGTGCTCAACCTGGTACCCAATAAGAATGGTGTATTTAAAGAAATATTCCGTGTTCTAAAACCCGGAGGCCATTTCAGTATTTCAGATATTGTGCTGGTGGGTCAATTACCGGAAGCACTGAGAAAGGATGCCGAAATGTATGCCGGTTGTGTGTCAGGAGCGATTGACAAACACGAATATCTCAACATGATCTACAGCAATGGATTTACGAACGTAACAATTCAAAAGGAAAAACCAATTGTCATTCCTGATGATATCCTTAAGAATTATCTGAACGAAAAGGAGATGACTGCCTTTAAGAGCGAAGCAACGGGCATCTTCAGCATAACTGTGTATGCAGAAAAACCTAAATCATGCTGCGAACCAGGAACAGGATGTTGCTAATTTAACCGCCACTAATGCGTATCGCCCTGTTTTCTGATATCCATGCTAATCTCCCCGCACTTGACGCATGTATGCAACATATAGATCAGCAAAAGCCTGATGCCATCTATTGTCTTGGTGACCTGGTGGGCTATAATATCTGGCCTAATGAAGTCATCAACGCAATCAGGCTAAAAGGTATACCCACGATTGCAGGCAATTATGACCAGGGCATCGGCCTGAAAAGCAATGACTGCGGTTGCGCCTATAAAACGGATATTGAAAAAGAAATGGGAGCTATCTCCATTGCCTATACCAACGAAGTGATTGATGACGAGGAAAGAAAATACCTCCGCGCGCTTCCTGCGCATATCCGTATCGAGTTCCAAAACGGAGAAGATTTGATTTCGCTCTTGTTGGTGCATGGGAGTCCAAGAAGGATCAATGAGTATCTTTTTGAAGACCGCGAAGAAAAGAGCATGCTCCAAATCATGAAAAAAGCAAATGCAGACATCATGTGTTTTGGTCATACACACAAACCTTATCATAGAATCCTCTCTGATACTTCAAGTCAGGTGCAGCACTATCGTCACGCCATCAACATTGGTTCTGTCGGAAAACCAAAAGATGGAAACCCTGATGGATGTTATGTCATCCTGAGCATTGGCGAAAAAACAGACCGTACCAACAAGGAATCCATTCAGGTCGAATTTGTCCGTTTTGCCTACGATATTGAAAAAGCATTGGCGGCCATTAGAAACAGTATACTTCCGGATAGCTATGCAGATATGTTGCGCGATGGATATTGACCCGGAAGTATATGTTTAAAAAAGAAAAGTCAGGATTACCAGAAAGAGAAATAGTACCATGATAATAAAAAGCAATAAGAGACTCAGTGCGATATACCGTATAAACAGCTTCGTCCATTGGTCGTCGTAAAACCGTTTCATCGAAAGAAATAGGTAGACAAAAGGATATAACACGAAAATAAGGGTCAACCAATCATCGATCCTATCAATCATCGAACCGTCCGCACTATCCATCATCCATGCCATCACGATATAAAAAAGCATGATGACAAAAAGATAAGCATAATGGTAGATTGAAAAAATAAAATGCTCCACATATTTTGTTCGCCGGGAGCGCGAGTATAAGAGTTTAAGGAAAAGCGCAAAAAAAGGTAAACTCAGAAAGAAAAGTTGTGGCAGGGCATGTACTATTTCATTTACAATTTTACCAGTGGCCTTGTCTTCATCCCCTTCATGTTTTGCTTCCAATTCAGCGGCCCTGGCTTCAAATCTTTCTTCGATCAAGTCCGCGAGCCAACCTTGACTAGAAAGGGTATCCTGCTCGTCAACTAATAGTTGAACTTTTACATCCTTGATAATAGAATCAACACCTTGGGATAGTGTATCTCCGCTCTGCCGCTGAACGGATCGAATAAGCTGATTGACAGAAACCGTATCTGGGGTTCCGGCAAGAAATGATTTTTCCAGGTTAAGATTATAGAGACGCTTCGAATAATTCGTTTCCGGTGTGACGCCACTGGTATACGGTTCATCTCCAACAACAAAAAAGAAAACCAGGAAAAAGACAGTTGACGCAAAAACATAAAACCGGATCGGCTCAAGATGTGATTGCCTTTTTCCATCCATATAATCTTTAGCCACCTGACCAGGTCGCGTCAGAAGATACTTCAACGTATGCCACAGCTTACCATCATAGTGAAAAAGGTCCTGAAAATAATGGATGATCAGGTGAGTGACTGAATCATTCAGCTCCAGGTTTTCCTGACCGCATTTCGAACAGAATCTTTCCTCCACTTCGTGGCCGCAATTCAAGCATACCTTTTCTATCCTTCGTTTTTTATGACTCATAGTATGTGTGGATGATAACCGTTCAAATATACCACGACTGGCCAGTTTGCCACTTAACGCACCATTAAGAAAAAGATTTAACCTGTCACTCCCAATCTGTCCCAAATCAAGGGAAAACAACAAAGCTGCCTTTTCCTCATGCTTTTGACAGCATATTTATTTAATATACGTTATATCCATAAATACATTTAGTATTTTTGAGGTAGTAAATAACTATATTGTTACTGATTCGGATATGTTTGTATATTTTACAAACGATTTACAATCAGGAATCATTTACAGAAATAATCGCTATCTTACTGATGGCAAACATTTTATACATTAAAACAAAACCAGACTTATGCGTACTTTATTACTTTCCCTAGTATCCTTCCTAGTGCTTACTGCACTTCAGGCTCAGCAAGATGAGCGGGCTTATTTTGGAATCAAGGCAGGAGTGAATATGGCAAATATCCGTTCAGCCAATCATTTTACGGATGGGGACCTCCTCAACACGAAAACCGGACTTGCGGGAGGCGTTTTCTTCCATCTTGGATTGACCAAAGCGCTTGCCATTCAGCCAGAACTTCTGTATTCGCAGATGGGCACGAAATATGATGACAACACCTCAGCGACCTTAAACACAGCAGGCCAGGTAAATCTGGATTATATTTCCCTGCCGCTGTTGATTAAAGTAAGTCCATTCAAGCCTTTAAGCTTATTTGCCGGGCCTCAACTTGACTATTTCATTGGTGGAAAGGCCATCTATGATGATGGCAACAGGGAAGATCAAGGTCTTTCTTACGGTGTCAACGGTTCAAGCCAGACTTTCTTCTCCGCTACCGGTGGTCTTGAATTACGTTTTTGGAAAAACCTAGGCCTATATGGACGATATATCTATGGCCTATCTGATATCACTAGTGGTGAGATCGGTGATGCCTTTACTCAAGGAAGTGATCTTTACAATGACGCTATCCAAGTTGGACTTACATTAGGCTTCCCTGGGAAAACCAGTGCGGAAATGATGGAAGAAGAGGCCATCATGGCTCAACCATTGGATACAGATGGTGATGGCACACCAGACATCAATGACAAATGTCCTCTCGTAGCAGGTAGCGCCAAATATGATGGATGCCCGGTTCCTGATACAGACGGTGACGGTATCAATGATGAAGTAGATAAATGTCCCGCACTTTTCGGAACTTCCAAATATAATGGCTGCCCTGTACCTGATACAGATGGCGATGGCTTCAACGACGAGCAGGATCAATGTCCTACTGAGGCCGGTACACTTAAATACAATGGTTGCCCTACTCCAGATACCGATGGTGATGGCATCAATGATGATGATGATAAATGTCCTACCCAACGTGGTACAGCCCAGTATAATGGCTGTCCAGTACCTGATTCAGATGGAGACGGTATCAACGATGATCAGGATAAATGTCCGCACTACCCAGGAGATGCAGCTAACTATGGTTGCCCTGATATGACGATCTACTTTGCTAACGGTGAGCCAACACTGACCGCAGATGACAAAGCACGTCTGGACAAAGCACTTGATGTGATCAATGACAATCCAACCACCAACCTGATGATCGAAGGCCATGCAAGTACTGTAGGCAGTGATGCAACTAACCTGAGACTCTCTCAAAAAAGAGCCGACAATATCAAAGAATATTTTACATCAAAAGGAGTGGCCGCTGCTCGTATGACGGCTAAAGGATTTGGTGAAACAATGCCGCTTGCCGGAGCCAACAAAGCTGAAGGTGATCTGTTAAGCAGAAGAGTTGTCATCAAAGTATTACAATAGGAATAACGGATTTTAACAATCCAACATAAAAACTGGCTGGTCTTGAGATCAGCCAGTTTTTTTTTGCTTCCGGCGTACACTGCCATCCTGCTTCTATTCGCCTATCCCAAGTTTACAATTATTTTTCGTACCAATAAGTAATAGGTTACAAAAGCAAGAGTGGGCAGACTTACTTAAGCAATGATCGAAAACTTATATTTGGATACCTAAAGGAACCTACTTTATTCAATATCGGAAGCATGCATTCATATACATGTCGGCTCAGCTCATTAATCCTCATCCTGTTTAGTTTTTCGGTTTTGCACTGTTCTAATGCCAAAAGCACTACTTCTAAACAAGATTCCGAAGACTAAATGACTTTCATGCCTACCCGGGACGGAAAGTTTGATATCTACAGTATGGATAGGAAAGGTGACAATATATTCACGCTGACAAACCACCTGGAATTAGATTATTTTGCTTCTTATACAGAACCTGGTTCCTCTCCTTATTTCTATTCTAAAAGAGAGGGTAACATTGAAATCTATAGCATGGAT
>JBBRDL010000020.1:0-38754 GCA_038203965.1 Chitinophagales bacterium
ATATTCAAGTGGGATCATGGCTTATCCACAAAATCACAGTTACCAACAAAAAGAAAAAAGTAGCAAAAAAGAAAAAGTGATGATGATAATGACTATAATTGAAGAGTGAGATAAAATGTCAACCTATTTTAGGCAAGTTCAACTTCTCACTTCTCACTTCCCACTACTCACGGCTCACGACTCAACCACGCCTTTTTCCTCTCCCCCTTAGTTTGTTATCTTTACCGCTTGTTTCAAACCGATGGACACGATCATGCTCAATTTAATCCTTTTTGGACCGCCGGGAAGCGGCAAAGGCACACAGGCTGAAAGACTAGAGGAAGCTTACAACCTGGTGCATATTTCTACCGGAGTATTATTCCGCTCAGCCATGGATGAAGGTACCGAGCTGGGTATTCGGGCTAATGAATACATGTGCCGAGGCGAACTTGTACCTGATGAGGTGACCATTGAGATGTTGAAGAATAAGATGTTGGCGCACAGGAAGGCTGAAGGGTTTATTTTTGATGGCTTTCCTCGCACGAGGCCGCAGGCAGAAGCGCTTGATGAACTTCTCCACAAGATGGACCAACAGATCGATGCACTCATCATGCTAGATGTATCTGAAGAAGAAATCGTTAAACGGATAGTCCTGAGAGGAAAAGAATCTAATCGTCCTGATGACAGTGACCCAGAAATCGTACGCAACCGTTTCAAGGTATACCAAGCAAAGACAGCACCGATATATGATTATTACACCGCAAAAGGAAAAGCTTATAAAATAAATGGTATCGGTTCGATTGATGAAATCTTTCAAACCTTGTGCGATACCATTGACAGTCTACATGTATAATGTCTACAGACCAGAATTTTGTTGATTATGTAAAAATCCATTGTAAATCCGGCGCAGGAGGAGCGGGTTCTGCCCATTTGCACCGTGATAAAATCAGTGCCAGAGGTGGCCCGGATGGAGGCGATGGAGGAAGAGGGGGCGATGTGATCTGCAGAGGAAGTGGTCAGTTGTGGACTTTGTTACACCTGAAGTACCGCAAACATGTCATGGCCGAAGCCGGACAACCTGGATCAGGCAATCTCTGTACAGGGGCTGATGGAAAAGATGTCATCTTGGAGGTACCACTCGGTACAGTCGCTAAAGATCCGGATACGGGCGAGGTTCTGTTCGAAATCACTAAAGAAGGTGAAGAATTTGTTCTGATGCCCGGTGGCCGCGGAGGTCAGGGCAATAACCATTTTAAATCACCTACAAATCAGACACCAAGGTATGCCCAGCCCGGAGAGCCCTTGCAGGAAGGCTGGCGGATACTCGAATTAAAAATACTTGCGGATGTCGGGTTAGTAGGCTTTCCCAATGCAGGCAAATCAACTTTGCTCGCATCTCTTTCTGCAGCCAAACCCAAAATTGCTGATTATCCGTTTACCACCCTCGTTCCGAACTTAGGTTTTGTAAGCTACAGAGATAGTAAATCTTTTGTCATCGCAGACATACCCGGTATTATCGAAGATGCTCATCTCGGAAAGGGACTGGGGTATCGTTTTTTGCGACATATCGAACGGAATGCGGTACTCCTATTTATGGTTCCATGCGAATCGGATGATATCAGTAAGGATTTTAATATTCTCCTCCATGAGCTTGAAATGTATAATCCTGAATTGCTCGATAAACCACGGCTCTGCGCGATCACCAAGTGTGACCTGATTGATGAGTCGGTACAGGAGATGCTCAAACCAACCTTGCCGGTTGGAATAGATTGTGTCTTTATTTCCGCTGTGACCGGTTACGGCCTCGACAAATTGAAAGACAAACTCTGGATATTATTGTCTGATCAGCAACCCGCCAATTAGATCATCTGCAGTTGATTTTGCAGTACGTCAGCAATTGTACTACTTGTAATGTTCATTTCTTTTTTTGAATAATAGTCAACCACAATGATGCATTTCACCAGAACGGGTATTGTTTTGTTTGCACTATCATTTATCCTCACTGATGGGGCATGCCAATCTCAGGCAGAATCCGCACAACCTATTCAAGGCAATTTATCTATTGTGCCTTTCCCTGCGTCTCTGCAAAAAGAAGAGGGATCATTTGTGATAAATGAACGAACATTTATCCTCGCTGATTCCTTTCCTTCCCAATCGTTTGATCCGTTGGACGTATTCAGGACGATTTTTAAACAGAAAAGTGGATATGCGATCAATGAGCCAAAAAATGTGGTTGCACGACCGGATGTAAAATACATTATCCGTATCATCAAATCGACGGCCATAGCAAATCCAGAAGGTTATTCCCTTCATGTGAATCCTTCAGAGATCATTGTCACTGCGTCCCATGAGCAAGGCGTGTTTTATGCTTTTCAGACTTTACGACAGATCATGCGCATGGATGCATTTCAGGATGCGAAGAAAGAACGAAGGGAATGGAGTGTGCCGGCAGTAGAAATTTCCGATCAACCTCAATTTACATACAGGGGCCTGCATCTTGATGTATGCCGGCATTTTATGCCAGTGGATTTTGTCAAAAAGTATATTGACCTGCTCGCTTATTATAAAATGAACCGTTTTCACTGGCACCTGACGGAAGATCAGGGATGGCGGATTGAAATCAAACAATATCCAAAGTTGCAGGAGATTGCTGCATGGCGCGATGAGACACTGGTGGGCCATTACAAAGAAACACCCGATGTATATGATGGCATCAGGCATGGTGGATTTTATACACAGGAAGAAATTAAAGAGGTAGTGGCCTATGCGGCAATACGAGGCGTTACGATCATTCCTGAAATTGAAATGCCCGGCCATGCGCAGGCAGCATTGGCTGCCTACCCGGAACTCGCCTGTACACCTGGTCCTTTTAAGGTCGCGACTACATGGGGTGTATTCGAGGATGTGCTTTGCCCTGAGGAGGAGACATTCACTTTTTTGCAAAATGTACTCGATGAAGTAATGGAATTGTTTCCATCAAAGTACATCCATATCGGCGGAGATGAATGTCCGAAGACGAGATGGAAGGAGAGTTCTTTTTGTCAGTCTTTGATGAAAAGAGAAGGTCTAAAAGATGAAGATGAACTGCAGAGTTATTTTATTCAACGGATTGAAAAGTATCTGAATAGTAAAGGAAGGAATATCATAGGATGGGATGAAATCCTTGAAGGCGGGCTTGCACCTAATGCCACTGTCATGTCATGGCGAGGCGTTTCCGGAGGTATTGAAGCGGCACAGAAAGGACACGATGTGATTATGACGCCGGGCACACATTGTTATTTTGATCATTACCAGGCTGATCCTTCTTTTGAACCTGTCGCGATTGGGGGCCTTACGACTTTAGAAAAAGTGTATGCTTTTAATCCTGTGCCTTCAAAGCTAACCTCAAAGGAATCGATCCATATTCTTGGTGCGCAGGGTAATCTATGGACCGAATATATTGACTCACCAGAGAAGGCAGAGTATATGGCCTATCCCCGGGCTATTGCTCTTGCAGAAGCCTTATGGACCCCGCCTTCAAGAAAGGATTGGAAGGGCTTTGTATTAAGACTCAGCAATCACCTTGAACGGCTTGATGGTATGAACGTCAATTATGCAAAGCACCTCCAGATTCCGGTAGCCGTTATTCAGTCTGGATCCTCAGGTCTTTCATTGATGTGGAAAACAGATTTACCTGACCAACAAATATTTTACACAAGAGATACCTCATTGCACACATGGAGCACAGCCACCACAGGGGAGTCCACCTTGTTTGCAGAACCTGGACCTATTTATTTCAGATCAGGTGGGTCAGGGGTAAATCAACTCAATTATAATCCCACTAAAGCAGCAAAGGCTACGATTTCTGCTTCTTCTTCACCTTCAGGTAGCTATCCCGGCAGAGAAGGAATGGAAACGCTTATTGATGGCTTGACCGGAAAAGCCGATTTTAATGGGGAGGATTGGTGTGCCTGGAATGGTACAGCTTTCAGCATGACGCTCGCCTTCCATGAAGAAGTCAAGGTGGATTCCATTAGATTGGGTACACTCTCCAATCCAAGTGCATGGATTCATATGCCACAATCAATTGATATTGAAACGTCTATCAATGGTATGACGTATAAAAGTGTTGGTAAATGGAACTATGGAAGCATGAAACCGGGTCGTCATGATATCATCATACATTCACCATCAAACGGGATGAAGTACCTGAGAATAACTATTTTACCTATAAAGTCAATTCCAGATGGTTTGCCGGGAGCAGGTCGCCCTGCCTGGACGTTTATAGATGAGGTAAGCATATATTGATAAGGCTTAAGCCCCTTAAAGCGAAAGGGTTTTAAATAATTGAAAGAATTAACCGTTTTAACCCAACCCCGCAGCCTTGAATTGAGGTCTATACGGGAAATAAAACAATTCATATGAAATCCATGATCCGTTATTCAGTTTTTGCCCTTTTATTCGGTTCAGTCCTGATGACAGGTTGTGAACAAGATAAATGCACACGAACAGAAGAATATGTTGCCTTCGAGCCTGTCTTCAAGCGTATCGACGAAATGCGTATTCCTTCATCTTATGGAGTCGCCAAAGATCTGACTTCGCCCGGAAAAATATTCTATTACAAAGGGTATCTGCTCATCAATGAAATGAATAGGGGAATTCACGTTATTGACAACGCTAACCCATCGAGCCCTCAGAATCTTGGATTTATCGAAATACCCGGTAATCTTGACATGGCCGTTCATGAAGACATACTTTATGCAGACAGTTACCTCGACCTTTTAGCGATTGACATCACCAATCCACAATCTCCGGTTGAAGTAAATCGTGTCAATGATGTCTTTCAAAACTTCTATTCCTTTAGCGAGGATGTTGGATACCTCGTTGAATATAAACCAATGGATATCAAACGTACGATTGATTGCACAGATCAAAACTGGGGAAACCAGATGTGGATTGATGGCGGCGGTATTCTGATGACAGCAGATGCTTCTTTTGGTGGGATGAATGAGTTTAGCTCCTCTTCCAATATCAGCAGCAGTATCGTGACCGGCGGATCTTTTGCAAGATTTACGGCAGTAGAGGATTACTTGTATACCATCGATGGTGCTGAAGTAAAAGTATTTGATGTAAAACAAGCCTTACCTATTCTGAAAAATGAAGTGACGATGCAATGGGGCATTGAAACATTATTCCCAATGGCCGGAAGCCTTTTTGTCGGATCAAACAACGGGCTATTGATTTATGATATTACAAATCCTGAATTACCTGAATACATATCAACCTTTGCACACGCTACAGCTTGTGACCCTGTGGTTGTTTCAGGCACTACTGCTTATGTTACCTTGCGCGATGGAAACAATTGCCAGGGATTCATCAATCAGCTTGATGTGATCGATGTATCCAATCTCAATAATCCAAACCTGATCCGTTCCTATCCAATGAGTAATCCTCATGGATTGTCAGTCGTATCAAATACATTATATCTGTGTGAAGGGCAGTTTGGCCTCAAGACATTTGATGTGTCTGATCCTAAAGAAGTTTCTTCCAGCTTGCTGGATCATTTGAGTGGATTTCAGGCTTTTGATGTGATTGTTTTACCTCCTGGAGATCATGTCATGGTCGTTGGCCAGAATGGATTGTATCAGTTTGACGCAACAGACCGCAGTGATCTCAAACAATTGAGTGTCATCACGATCGGACAATAGGATTTAAAAGTGGACTGGCAGTAAATCCGCCAGTCCACTTTTAATTAAAGATGCTGGTATGAAAAGGATATATCTACTGACATGTGTTTTGATTTATTGTTGTTCATTTTCCAATTGTGACGGAACAGATCAATTCGCTTGTGTCGAGCTCAGCGATGAATTGATCTCACTTGATCCTGACCCGGTACATGCAACGAACAGCATCAATGCGTGGCTTAGCGTATTACCTCCTGACCCAACGCTGAATGATCCGCTGGGACATGAACAAAATCTAAATGTTTTCATACAAAGGTTTAGTCAGCATTGTGGGTTAGATGTCAGCATCGAATGTTATGGATGTATTGAGACTTTTCCGGTTCAGAGTCATGTGCTTGTTCGTCTTGATTCGGCAGGCACAGTGATCAGTCGTACACTCGATATACGGACACCTGGAGATACCATGATGACCCTTCTTGACATACATCAATAGACAAGAGAGCATACAAATCACCCTCAATATTTATTCAAATGACGTTCAGATTCAGATATGCTTTAGTCCTTTTTATATTGATTTCAGCCAATCTGTTGAATGCCCAGGATTCTGTTTCGACGCAACTTGTCGTTGATGTTGTTTGGTTGAAGGACGGAAGTAAGTTGAGTGGGACTATTTTGAAATGGGAGTTGGCCCGAGGTATGGAATTCAAGCTCATCACAGGAGCAGAGTTACTTATTCCAAAAGAGGAAATTGCAAAAGTGTACCAGGATCTTCCGTTTTCAAGTCCTTATCAGGAAAATTTCCCGCATTATCCAAAGGGTGAAAGGCCATTTGCATTTAGGGAAGAGGGTGTGTATAATACGTTTTCAGTCTTTCTTAATTTTTCGGAAAACGGCGGCGCAGGGATTCACTATTCCATAGGGTACAGGTTTAGTCGGATGTTAGGTGTAGGTATCGGCACAGGTATTGAAGCACATGATTTTTTTAATACACGCAGCATTGTTCCTCTTTATGCCGAAGCACGTGGTTTCTTTTTGCCTGAGAAAATTTCACCATACTACGCGTTGAAAATAGGATACGGTTTTGCTCTTAAGGATGAACTCGGAGGTACGGTGGAGGCGAAAGGCGGATTTCATTTTAGTCCGGAATTGGGTGTCAGGTTTGGAGGCCGGTCAGTCAATTATTATCTCGGGCTTGAATACAAACTGCAGAACGCCTCCTTTACAACTAACTGGTCACCTTGGGGTGGGCAGGGAGAATTTACAGATGTCGTCAGCTACAGGAGAATTGAATTGAGAACAGGACTTCTATTCTAAACACATTTATCTATGAAAAATCTATTTCATTTTCTGGTTTTGAGTTTTTTCGTGGTTACTGTTTTGTCATGTCAAAAAGAATGCGAGTGTGCAGGTAAAGGAAAATTTGAGTACATGGTTTTTGGTCACTTTTATGGAAAATGTGCAGGTGAAGGATGTGTAGAGATTTTTAAAATCGACGAAGAAAGTCTTTATGAAGATTCTACGGATGTGTATCCAAATGGCCTGGCACCTTATATCGGTCAGTATACGTTGCTGCCAGATGCAAAATTTCAACTTGTCAAAGATCTAATACAAGCATTTCCGGAAGCTTTATATGCAGAGCCCAACAATGTCATAGGTATGCCTGATGCAGGGGACTGGGGTGGCGTATATGTAGAGATCAAGTATGAAAACGAGGAGGCATTTTCAGGCTTCTGGTTATTAGATCAGCATGAAGGTAATATGCCGCAGATATATAATGATTTTGTAGACAAGATCAATGAAAAAATCGCACTGATCAACCAATAAACCTATACCGACAGAAAACCTCATTTTGACAGAAACTGAGCTCATACAAGGATGTATCCGTAATGACCGCAAGTGTCAGGAGCAGTTGTATAAGCAATACTTTCATACCATGATGACGATGTGTATGAAGTATACCCGCGATGAGGACAAAGCATTGCAAATATTGAATGATGGTTTTTTAAAGGTTTTCCAGAAAGTCAGTTCGTTCAGAAGTGAGGGATCCTTTGAGGGTTGGATCAGAAGATTGGTCTACCATACCATGGCTGATTTTTATAAAAAAGAGAAGAGTTATATACACTTTATACAACTCGAACCAACGGACGAGCGTCAGGTACCTGCATCACAAAGCGATGCACTTGAGTTTGAAGATCTGATCAGCTTATTGGATAGATTGCCTGACCGATCAGCAGAAGTTTTCAGACTCTTTGCGATCGAAGGCTATTCACACATAGAGATCGGTGAAAAGATGAATATCACTGAAGGGACTTCAAAATGGCATCTGTCCCATGCCCGCGAACGATTAAGATCAATCCTTATAAATGAACAACATGCAAGAATATCATCACTATAATAGCACACCTGATCAGGGCTGGACAAAGATGAAGCCAGTGCTTGATGAGGCGATGCCCGTCGGTCGACGCCAAAAGCGTTTCAGTTTTATTTGGTGGTCTACTTCCACACTCCTCATCTGTGGTGTCATTGGTCTCGGTTTTTTCAAAGGGACCTCTGCCTTAATGAACCCACCTTCAAAAAACGAACTGAAAATTCAACCATCCGTAAATAGTAGTTCACAAAACAACATCAAAAAAAATACTGTCCTGCCCGCTGCTGAAATCCAGTCTAACCAAAAAACAATTGAAACATCAATCAATAATGTAGAGCAGGTAAGCCCGAAAGTTTATCCAACATTAATACAGGGTTCAGAAGCCACACCTCAAGAGAGGGCCTCATCTAAATTGCCTCCTGTCGCAAAACCATCCAAGAAAGAAAAAAGTGTGCCAATGGCTTTGATTGACAATACAGATGAAGAAGAAGTGGATGCTCCAATAGAAATCCAAGCTCTTCCAATAGTTTATACGGGCAATGATCCAGATGATAATAAGGCTGTTATTTCTGATGAAGGTTTTATTGTTTCTCCAACTAATTCACTGAGAAATGGGCAAGTTGTAGAATCACTTCCAGGGCTAAGTGAAATTGCCTTCCTTACCACTGATATGTCTGATGCAAGCGTTCCAACGATTGTGATAGATAAATCAAAACGACAACCCTCCTTCCTTGAACCGAACATCGCTGTAAGTGGACTCATCGGACAGGATGGAGGTATGGGCTATTATGGTGGAGCAGGTTTACATTTGAATGTGAGTAGACGATTTAGTTTTACTACGTCTATTGGTTATATGTCTTTCCGTCCCGAAGCGTCCCTTTTTGGGGGGGCTAAATCGTTGGATGCAACCCCGGAGTATAACACCATTATCCAATATGATCCAATCTATACGGGGAACGAAACCTATTTAAATTCCGAATACATTAACAGCTCAACAGGGTATAATGTGATCATTCCTTTTGTAGAAAAAGTCAACCAATGGCAGTTGGATCTTGGATTGAAATGGAAATGGTCAGGTCGGTTTTATACCGATGCGGGCGTAAAGCTAGGTTTTCAAACAAAAGCTTTCAGTGAATATCCGATCATCAGCCAGGATGACGTAGGCACATCTTTTCCTCGTGTAAGTTTTGACAATTCGCTCAACTCCTACAATGTCATCCGGTCAAATACAACTTCCGTTTATGCGGGTGTTGGTTACCGATTTGGTCAGCACATGGAGGTTTTTACAAACTGGACACTTGCCTTTGATGAATACCTCCTGAATGAGGATCGGTCCGCCACCGCAGACCTGGATGCCGGCTCACGAACAGATTATATCCGTGGGCTTAGTGTAGGCTTGAGGTATACGTTATAAGGAAGGCTAAGGCTAAGGTTGAGGCGAAGAAAATCTTCGATCCTTATTTTTCAAAAAAAAGATCGTTTGACTTAGGTTGCACCTAAGTCGTGCAGGAGCATTGGGAGCCGTCACCATGCACAAATCATCCTCAGCCAGCCTCTGGCTGCAAGTAATATCCCTTATCACAAATGGAGTCTCGCCTTCCGTCCCAAAAGGATATCATCCGACTCAGGCCGGTCCGGGTCCGGCAGACAGCAATCTACCGGGCAGACCGCGGCACATTGCGGCTCATCATGGAATCCTTTGCATTCTGTGCACTTGTCCGGAGCGATATAGTAGTAATCCATCGAAACTGGCTCAAGCTTATCATTGATATCCACTACCGTACCATCTTCAAGTGTATACTGCCCTTTTAGGGTAGTCCCGTCTTTCATAGCCCATTGAATTCCCCCTTCGTAGATAGCATTGTTAGGGCATTCGGCTTCGCAGGCGCCACAATTGATACAATCATCAGTTATATAAATAGCCATAAGGCAGAAGTTCTTGTAAATGAGGAACAAAGGTAAGGTATCCAAGGTTATCTGATTTCTAATTCACAGCGCTTAGGTTTTTTTACAAAATGACCTGCTTTTTCATTGTTAAGCAATGAAACACATAATTCATTGATAACCAACTGGTAATACTCCTTTTCTTCTTTAATTGGCAACATATATGCTACCCGCTGTAGTGTTTTGAAACCGTGCTGCTATTAAACGGCACATACGTCCATTTTCCCTGAGACAGTGCACCTATACTTTTGGATCAAAATCAATATTATGAAAACGTATTTTGAAAACACATCCGTAAAGAGTATATTCTTTCATCTTTCATTGTTCATCCTCTAAACTTGACATTACTTCAAAAACTGAGTGGCCAGGAGAAGAAAGTATTAACCCATGATTACTTCATGCCGGTCAAAGGCAAATCCAAGATTGAGTTTTACAGTGGGCTTCCTTATGTCGCCCTTAGTCAGTATTCATATGGTTTCAGCAACCGTTTTTCAGTTGGAGTCATATATGGTTATACGCCGTTTGAAAAGGGATACGGTTTGAGGATAAAGGCATTACTGACAAAGCCTTCTGAATCATTTCGGTTGAATTTAAAATCACCTTTAATTTATTATCCGGGAATGAAAAGCGGGGATAATGAGCCTTGGGGTCCCCTGAGGCCACTCCCGATAATATCGATTTTCAGTTTACTGTTTTGATCAATGGTTTTTGCAAAAACCATGGCTCCAAAATTTGAAGCCAAGCCAATAGAAGCTCCGGCAAGCGCAGCATTCCGAATAAATTTTCTTCTTGTTTCTCCCATATGACTATTGATTTTTCAACCGTGGTATAAATGAAATCCCAAGAAAGTGAAAGGCCAATTTTGGTGTTGATATTTTCATTCTCACCTCCTTACCTTCAGCCTTTCGGTCAACTGTCATTAGTCAACTGTTATACCCCCCTTACTTTCTTACTTTCTTACATTTTTACAGTCTTACCGTCTTACTTTCTTGCATTCTTACCGTCTTGCATTCTTACCGTCTTACATTCTTACCGTCTTACATTCTTACCTTTTAACCCCTGAAAATCCTATTTTTGCACTCGATGGAGCACATAACAGCATATATCAAGGACATCATCAACCGGGAGATTGAAGGGATACGCAACATCCCGGTGGATGATACGATTGACAAGGCTATTGACTTGATTTTCAATGCTGTGCACAACAATGCCGGCAAAGTCGTCGTCTCCGGACTCGGCAAAGCCGGCCAGATAGGTCATAATATCGCCACTACCCTTAGTTCTACCGGAACACCGGCGATTTTCCTGCATCCTACTGAGGCCCAACATGGTGATCTCGGAATGATCCAGAAGAATGATATCCTCTTTCTTATTTCCAATTCAGGTAAAACAAAAGAAATCCTTGAGTTGCTTCCCTTAGTCAGGAGGTTATTTCCTGAAATGAAATCAATCGGGCTCACGGGCCATCCTGAGCATGAACTTGGAAGTATGGTAGATGTATCCTTAAGTACCGGTTATCCAAAGGAAGTTTGTCCGCTGGGACTTACACCCACCACCAGCACTACCGTGATGACGGTGCTCGGGGATATTATCGTGGTAGCAATGATGAAGAAGATAGGTTTTACAAAATCAGATTATGCATTGAGACATCATAGCGGTTATCTGGGCATAAAGAGCAGAACAGATGAATAAGTTGTTTTTGATTTCGGGGCCATGTATTGTCGAAAATGAATCAACGCCTTACCTTATAGCGAAGACGGTCAAGCCAATCTGTGATGCTCTTGGTATTGAGTATATATTTAAAGCAAGTTACCGCAAAGCTAACCGCACACGCGTAGATAGTTTTACGGGCATCGGTGATGTGGCTGCCCTCGAAATCATCCAGGGAATTGGTAAGGAGTTCGGTGTAAAAACGTTGACAGATATTCATGAGAGTCATGATGTTTCAATGGTAGCAGCGTATGTGGATGTATTGCAGATACCTGCTTTCCTGTGTAGGCAAACCGCGCTGCTGCAGGCTGCAGGTGATACTGGCAAAATCGTCAATATTAAGAAGGGCCAGTTTGTCAGCCCCGAAGCAATGAAGTATCCTATTGAAAAAGTACTGGCCACTGGCAACAAAAATGTGTGGGTGTGTGAGCGTGGCTTTACTTTCGGGTATGAAGATCTGATCGTCGATGCTACGGTGATTCCAAGATTGAAAAAGCATGGTGTCCCTGTTGTGATGGATTGTACGCATTCCACACAAGTACCTAACCAGACAACCGGTGTCAGTGGAGGCAATCCTGAATTTATCGAAACGATAGCATTAGTAGCTGCGGCTACCGGTGCAGATGGTCTCTTCATCGAAACGCATCCAGATCCATCCAATGCATTGAGCGATGCCTCTACCATGTTGCAGCTGGACCTGTTGTATGGTATACTGGACAAAGTCATGCGGATTCGTAAAGCACTTCAATCATGAGTGACACTATACTTCGGAAGAAAGCCTCCAGGATAAAACTTCTTGTCCTTGACGTAGATGGTACACTCACGGATGGTGGCGTCTATATAGATGCCAATGGAGTACAATCCAAAAAATTTAATATCCGTGATGGCATGGGTATCACCTTGCTACACGAGAAAGGCCTGCCGGTCGGTATCCTGAGTCACAGTAGATCAAAATCTATTCTCGAAGAGCGTGCACGAATGTTAGGCATCGAGCGAGTCTATTCCGGTAAGGAATCTAAACTGGTAGTACTATCAAGATGGATGCTTGAATTAAATCTTACGTTCGAACAAGTCGCTTATATAGGTGATGATGTCAATGATCTCGAGGTGCTCGAAAAAGTTGGATTTTCTGCCTGCCCGCATGATGCCCATTTTTCCCTTGTCAAAATCGTAGATGTTGTCCTCCAGCGCAATGGAGGTCAGGGATGTGTCCGTGAGTTTATCGACAGGTTCTTGCTTACGGTGTAAGCACCTTGTGATTAAGCTTATAGGCTTATAGGTTTATCTGGATGCTGCCGCTGGATGGAGTTCTCTCCACCAGCTCTGTGGGGTGATCGGTTTATGGGTTTATGGGTTTATGAGTTTATAAGTTTATGGGTTTATACCTCCTGTCTCCTGCTTCCTTTCTCTTAATTTGCAATCATATTACAATTTATTATCTATGATTATGATATTGCTGTGGAATAGCAGTATCATTTTTACACCATGAATTATTCTATTTTTATTGCTCCGGAGATTTTGCTGCCGGATGTAGATATGGAAAATATAGGCCCTGCTCCGGACGCTGATCTCTTGCTTGCTGAGATAGAGGCACTCAAGCCTGCACATTGTGTGCTCAGGACACCTCCTTATATTCTTCTTTCATGTAAACTTGATGGCAGACCTGCTCTACGTCAGGAACTGGGGCGTCAGCGGGAAATCACCTTCAGAAAAATAGGGGAGAGTACAGGTTTGCCATATGATATCGATGCATTTGATGCGTATTACGAGCAACTCATCATATGGGATGATCTCGGCAAACGATTGGTAGGTGGCTACAGGTTTGGATGCGGAGATAAAATATTTGCAGCACATGGCAGAAGCGGATTTTATATCAATAGTTTTTTTGATATCCATCCCGCCTTTGACCAATACTTTCCTCAATGTCTTGAGTTGGGCAGATCTTTTATAGTGGAGGAATATCAAAAGAAAAACCTGCCCCTTTATCTCCTCTGGAAAGGTATAATGGCCTACATGGTCAAGCATCCTCAATATAAATACCTGATAGGCCCTGTAAGTATAAGTCGCTACTATTCTGATTTTTCCAGAAAAGTGTTGTTGGAATATGCGAAGAGACATTTTTTCCATACCACATTTGCTAAGTGGTTTACTCCAAAAACCCCGTTTAACCCATCCATTTCAACGCCTGAGCGTTTGGAAATCCAGGAAATGAGAAATAATACACTTGATCTCGAAGAAGTATTGGACCAACTTCAACCCGAACACATCCAATATCCAATCCTTATGAAACAATATATTCGCCAGAACGCAAGATTCCTGGGCTTTAATCTCGATCCTAATTTCAATAATGCACTCGATGGCCTGATGATACTCGACATAGCTGATGTTCCATCAAATACAGTCGACATGCTTCAAAGGGAAGCATAAGGCAAGGGGCAAGGAGCAGAGAGTAAAGAGCTGAATTATTGGAGAGACACGATGCATCGCGTCTTTCCAATAATTCATCGCACAGATCTTATTCTCTTATTCTCTTATTCTCTTACTCTCTTACTCTCTTACTCTCTTGCACTCTTACACTCTTACACTCTTACACAAAACAAGAAGCCGGTTGGGAGGACCGGCTTCTTGGCAAGGGTTACATACTTTATGTATTCTCCCAGATATTTTACACTAACCTTACTTGCTTACAAGGAATCCTGTGCTTCCCAGATATCCATTGTCAGCATATACCATCACATTGTATGTGCCTGGATTAAGGTTGTCTGTAGGCTCGAATGACATAGACATGGATTGACGAGCTTTGAGATTAGCTTTTTCAATGTCAGCAGCGCGAACATTTACTGGCTCGTTACCGAATTTCAGGTTTACGTCTTTACCGGGAACTGAAGCTACTGGATTGCCATTAAACTCTGTCAACACAAGATAGATTTCGCGGTTTCCTTGAAATTCGTCAGGTATGTTGTTAAGGTCAAAGGTCACTGTGATCTCATCAATCTTTTTGCCCTTAGTCGTGAGCTTATCTCTCTTTGTAGCAGAAGTAACTGTGAAGTTATCAGCTCTGAATCCTGCAGGCGCAACTGTTTTTAATCTGCCGGTCAGTTTTTCATTAGCGGAGGTCAAAGACATCACTTTAGAATTGAGGGTATTGACTTCATCTTTCGTTGAACTCAATTCTGTATTCAAATCCTTGTTGCTGGTCGCAAGAGATTGATTTTCTTCTTTCAGACCAAGGATATCACGTTCCAGGGCAACTTTGAGTTCTTCCATCTGAGCAAGTCTTGATTTAATTTCCGCATTGTTGGCCTCGCTGGATTTCAGCGCTTTTCTTGCTTTGTCAATACGAACCTGCAGGTCATTTACCTCATTGATTTTGGTTTGAAGATCAACAGACAGCGTGTCATTTAAAGCGATTTGGTCGCTATAGTTGGTGTTCAATGCAGCCAGTTCTCCCTGGAGGGTAGCACGGGTACTGTCCAATTGTGAGCCTAAGTCTGTCGCTTTATGGTCAGTGGCTTTGTACTTATTGTAGAAAGTAGCACCAAAAATAATGGCTCCAAGAAACAGGACAGCGAGTAGACCTGTTGCAACCTTCCAACGGTTGTCGTTAGTGTTTCCGGTTTGATTATGTATTTCTGTCATGGTAAAAATTGATTTTGTTAAATGATTGAATGAAATTGTTGAGATGTTTTATAGTCGTTGCATTTAGTGAATTTGAATCAACACCATATTTAAGTATTGGTGTCTCATAGTGCTGCTGATTCGCTTCAATATTTAAACGGTTGAAGTATAAAAATGATTACGTCTATTTAAATATCAAAACATAAATAGCTGATAGTCAATTATATAAAATTCAAAAATCATGGTTTTCCGATTTTGAAAATCCCTGTTTCCCGCCCTCATTTTAAGTGTTTTCCCCTACTGATTTTAAAGGTGGATAAGGGTATTTATTGGTTCAATGAAAAGGGCTGATTGCCAAAAAGGAGGAATATTATTTTTCAAACTCAATTAGACCTGGCCCGGGTAGCTTTTTTGTTTCGGTTACAACTGTTTACTTTGTTTCATGAAGGGAAGATTAAGGTCTGTTTTAAGGTTCTTTTATTTTGCCTTCTCGACCACTTTTGGCATCTCAGGCTTTCTCTGGAAGATTTTACTTGGAGAGCCTAAAAATATTGCCGGACTTAAATTTCGTAGACGATGGCTGAATCATGTGCCACGGCGACTGGGGCTCAGGATGCAAGAGGAAGGGACACCTTGCAGGGACACATGTCTTTATGTGGGTAATCATATCGCTTATATCGATCCAATTGTAGTGCTCATGTATGTTGATGCCAGTGTCATAGCCAAGGCTGAAATTTCCAAATGGCCGCTTGTAGGATTGGGCGCCGCCATAGGCGGTACCATTTTTGTCAAACGGGAAGAGAAGAGCAGCAGGGACGCAGTAGCCAAAACCATTCGTGAAGCGCTGGAAAATAAAATGTCCATCCTGGTTTTTCCGGAAGGTACTACGAGTGCTGGTCCGGCTACATTACCTTTCCGGCCGCGGTCTTTTGAAGCTGCATCATTGGCGGGCGTCCCTGTTCAACCCATAGCCATCAGTTTTGAAAGTTCTAAGGTCCCTTACATCGGTGATGATACGTTCTTGCCACATTTCTTCCGACTCTTCACTTTAAAAGAAATCCGGGGGAAGATTGTATTTGGCCCACTGCTATATGGGGACAATACTTGCGAAACAGCAAAAGCCTGGATTGATAACGAACTTACAAAGGATCAATTAACCACCAAATTCCATGAGTGTACACAGAAAGCGTAAATTCCAGCGCTGGTCAGTCAGGATTCTCCTTATGATCATCATTCTCCCTCTGGTTTCCCTGGCTATAGTACGCTATGCCGGTTGGCTTAGAATGAGAAAAACAGACCGGGAAATCAAAGCTTTTCTGGGGCCATATCAGGTATCAGCCGTGACAGATACCCTGAACCTTAGGGGAAGAAGTATCGTGTATCTAAAAACCTCGAAAGGGGATAAAAAAGAAAATGCGCTCATTTTTGTTCATGGCTCACCCGGTTCGCTGGATGTCTTTCTCGATTATATGGTGGATACTTCCTTATTGACCAGGGTGGATCTGATTGCGTTTGATCGCCCCGGATTTGGAAATTCAGTATTTGGAACGGCTGAACCTTCTTTGTCAAAACAAGCCTATATCTTAAATGATTTGATGAAAGCATTAGGATATAAGCGCTATTGGCTCGTCGGGCATAGTTACGGTGCCCCGGTTCTTGTACAAGCAGCCATTCGTCAACCAGGCAGCATTGCAGGCATCAGTTTAATTGCCGGCTCTGTCAGTCCCGAACTCGAACCTAAAAATTCCTCCTGGCGTAAATGGCTTGATCTGCCATTGATCCGCGATCTCTTACCGATTTCAATGAGAGTCAGCAACGAAGAATTGATGTCCCTTCGCCAGGACCTGATTTTGTTTGAAGATGACTGGGATCGGCTCACCATGCCCGTGTCCATCATCCATGGTACCAAGGATGTGCTTGTCCCATTTGAAAATCTCCACTATGCCGAAGAAAAATTAACGAAAGCGGATACAGTCATCACCAGGATTTTTGAAGGGGAAAGCCATTTTATCTTATGGACACATAAACAACAAATCGTGGAAGAGCTTGTAACGTTGATAGATAGAGGTGAGAAGTGAGCAGCTGATCGAATGAACTGTGATCGATCGATAAGTGATTTAGTGAATTGAAATATAATTTCGCCTTGCTAAGATCATCGGCTTGTACAATCACACCTCCCCTCTCTGCAGTAAAATTCTGTTTTCAATTGTATTACAACAATAAGAGAGGGGCCGGGGGTGAGTTCTCCGTAGATCTGTGATCGAGCGAGTTGAAATATCTCTCCGCCTTGCCAAATATCATCGGCTTGTACAATCACACCTCCCCTCTCTCCAGTAAAATTCAATTTCTACTTGTATTAAAATAATAAGAGAGGGGTCGGGGGTGAGTTATCCGTAGATCTGTAATCACCGATCACCGATCACTATTGCCTAGCAAAAAAGTCAGCGGGATATGCAATCTCTTTGCCCACGCATGTTCGCTATGATCTTCTCCTGGAAATTCTTTAGTTATCCAGTTTTGTGCTGTATAACCTTTTTGAATCATGAGAGCATCTACGAGATCCTGATGTGGTTTGTAAAAGGCATCAAGACCTTCTGTACCATGATCAAAATAAATGCGATGATGCGCTGAAGAAGGCAGATGAGTACCAAGATAATGTCTGAAAATAGCAGGAATGTCAATAATATTTTTTTGCATCATTATGCCAGGAATACCAAGTGGCCAGTGCGTGGATAGGCATGCTGCATTGCCAAAAACAGCAGGATATTCACATAGTGCATACAAAGAAATGATTCCGCCCATGCTTGATCCCATAGTACATGTGTTCGCGGCGTCAGTGAGCGTGGAATAGGTACTATCGATATATGGTTTTAGTTCATGTACAATAAATTTTAGGTATTGATCACCCAGAGGTCTGTTTGCAAACCATGTTTTTGTCAATTGTTCTCTGGTATCAGCCGGTAAGCTATCAAGGATGGCTTGCGGAAGATATTCAGCCCATCTGTATGGTCCGTTATTGGGTATCCCTACCACTATGGCATCCCTGATCGTATTCTCTTGCAGCAGCCGGGTCATGGTTTCATCTACCTTCCATGACTGTTGGTTCCACGTAGATGCACTATCATAAAGCATCTGGCCGTCATGCATGTAGATGACCGCATATTTTTTTAAATCCGTATAATCTGCAGGTAACCAGACTGAAATATGCCTGGGATCAATAAATGTAGAAGGAAAGGAGTCGATTTGTAAGATTCTGCCCTTGATGTATTCTAAATGAGGATCCATTTGTGCATTGCTATTCAAGTGTAAAAAGAGCAGGCAACATAACTTCAGGCGATTGAATTTCATGATATAAAAGCATTTGCTTGACGAAAATATTTATGTTGCCAAGCGTAATATACCTAGAAGACTTCGTTAAGTCCAAAGAAGATACCCCTGGCACCACATTCACTTTTTGAAAAATCCATACATTATACTGATCTGCTGTTTTGCTGAAAGAGGATCCGCAGTCCAGCCTCACCTCCATAGTTCCAGCTGGTGAATATTTTTTAGGGTTGAATTCATGTTTCAAACTGTAATAGTGATGAGGTGTAAAGGTTGTATCTGTCAGTTTGATGTCCATGATATCATTGTACATATCCAAACTTAACCTGCACCAACATAAGTGTGCGAACCTAACTTCCGATACGCCTTTTCGTAAGGCTGGATATAATTGTATTTAACTGGAAACGCATTGTCTGCAATAATGAGCGGGTAATCACCAATGCTAATTCCACCATCGCAAAAGGGTATGTCTCCGGTCCCCGGCCCATGATCTATAATGATCTATAAGTCCGTCTTTGGAAAACTGTCAGTTCCGTTGAAAATTCCATTTATTCTCAGGCCAGAATACATTAAGTCTCGCTTGTGCTGTAAGAATTCCTTTGGTGCCATAGATTACACCAAGCGTATAAGCAGAATAGGCCGTATTAAAACGAGCTCCCGATCGTTTTGTATTTCTTTCATGTGGTATGTTGATAGATTCGTTTTTAATGATTTAGGGATTCCGTTTTTTTGTTTTAGGTTTTTTATCCTGAGATTGCAGCTTAGCCAGGTAGATTTCAAGCGAGTCCAGTTTGTCTTCCCAGAATTTGCGGTATTGTTCTACCCAATGGGAGACGTCATTCAGGGAGTCAATTTTTGCCTCACAGATACGCTCCCGGCCTTGCTGGTGTATGGTGATAAGCCCACATTCCTTGAGGATCTTTATGTGTTTTGATATAGCTGGCCGGCTGATATCAAACCGGTCCGCCACTGCATTCAGATTGAGGGATTCCTGCGCCAGCAAATGGATGATTTCCCGCCTTGTCGGATCTGCAATAGCCTGAAAAACGTCTCTTCTCATGATAGATCACCAATTGTATAACTAATCGGTTACAAATATGTGTGTAACAATTCGGTTACGCAAGTATTTCAGAAAATTATTTTCCAAAGGATCAGTATCCTGCCGGGATAAGGCCATTTCCAAATTAGAGCAAGAAATTTCACGATAGCCGGATGGTCTATCCTTTGCTCAAATCTCAGTTTGTTACTGCTTTTTTGCCTTCAAATGGGATGTACTGCGAATTTTTATCAAGGCATGGGAAGTTACCTAAAGTAATTTAGTTGCAACTTTCATAGGGTTATTAATGTTCGCTTCGGCTGTTCGTTATCTTTCCGGGAATTATTGTTTATCTTTAAAAAGGCTAAGCGCTTAGAAACAGACGAACCCTCAAAGCAAATCATTAAATCTGTCGACATAAACAGCAAATTGCCAGATTCAGACAATATTTTGTACCAGAGGATTTGCCTTAAGGCTCCTCTTAAACCATATCGCCATTGAAGCTCTATATTAAATACATGGTTTCGATCCGTTGCAAAATGATTGTAAAATCGGAATTGGACAAACTTGGAATACATCATGGCACAGTAGACTTAGGAGAGGTAGAAACGAATGAATCGCTGGGCCCGCAACAATTAGATCAATTAAAACTGGCGTTGCTTCGTTCGGGTCTTGAGTTGATGGATGACCGAAAGGCTATCCTCATCGGGAAGATCAAAAATGTTATTATTGAGTTGATCCACTATGCAGATGATCGTCCTAAAACCAATTTTTCTGATTACCTGACAGAGAAGATGGATTATGATTATACCTATCTGGCCAATCTTTTCTCCGAAGTCACAGGGATTACCATTGAGCAATTTATCATTGCGCACAAAATTGAAAAAGTGAAGGAATTGTTACTATATGATGAATTGAATCTTACGCAGATTTCCTATAAGCTTAATTACAGCAGTGTCGCCCACCTATCCAACCAGTTTAAAAAGGTTACCGGATTGACGCCTACTTTTTTTAAACAACTCCGTCAAAAAAGACGCCGCGCCGAAGATTAAGTGTGAATTATATAACATTTTAAAAAAGTTGTGTAACAAGATGTCCTGTCTTGCGCCCCACCTTTGCCTCACTGTGAAAATTAATTCACGGGTAACGGAAAAAGCACATGAAGAAATTAATGTTAAGTATGATGACAATGTGTATGTTGTTGTCTATGATTCCTAGTCAGATACAAGCTGCAGGAACTTCTCATCCAACAAGAAACACAGTACCACCGGCGTCTGTTCCGGCAGAGGTCACTACCATGTTAAACAGGCTCGACGAAATCAAAGCCATGGACATGTCCACATTCGGCAAAGCTGAAAAGAAAGAACTCCGGAAAGAAGTAAAAGCGATTAAAAGTGATCTAAAGGCCGTTGGTCAGGGTGTTTATCTCTCCGTAGGGGCTATTATTATTATTGTGCTTTTGTTGATTCTTCTGCTATAAAGGATCATTGCGCACTGGTCACTGGGATTTATCTCTGGTATCCAGATTTGCATATTAATAACTTATTAAAGAATATACGATCATGGGAAATCTATTAAATATTCTCATCGCCATTTTGATTATAGGATGGCTGGTAGGATTTGTAGGATACAATGCTGGAGGGCTAATTCATCTTCTACTGGTTATTGCTGTCATTGTGATCCTTATTAGAATTATACAAGGGAAAAGAGCTATTTAATCTTTTCCTGCTGCCTTGGCAGAGCATTTTTTTTACCTTAACTAAATTGAACAATTATGCAACATTTACATCGTAAATGCCTTTTTATCACGGCGTCCATCGTTATGGTGCTGACCATTTTCACGGGCGGATTGCAAGCTCAGAAAGGTGAGTTTGGCGCTCGTTTTATGCCTACCGTAAACAATTTCGATATACAAACCCAATCAGGTGGAAAGGTTACCAGCGAAGGAACGCTGGGTATTGGCGCAGGTATATTTTTAGGATATAATTTCACCGATCACGTCGGTATCCAGGTAGAAGCAATCTATAGTACCCTGAGTCAGAAATATACAGAACAGGATGTCGAGAGAGAGATCAAACTGGAGTATATCAATATTCCATTGTTGTTTTCCTACAATACAGGTAAACTGCAACCCGTGAATTTTAACATCGTGGCCGGACCGCAGATAGGGATTAGTGTCGGAAGCGAACTCTTTTCATCAAATGAGGCCGAACCGGATGATGCTGTGCTATCCGTGAAAAAGGGCGATCTGGGTTTTGCCTATGGTGCAGGATTGGATTTTGGCTTGAACGCCGCTAAAACTTTTCGTCTGGGTATCGGCTTTCGCGGGGTGTATGGTTTGCTTGATATAAGCGACAACAGCAATAACATATCAACTGACAATTACTTTGTCCTGGACAAGGCCCATGTGAAAACATATTCTGCTTATGCAGGTTTTTCTTTTTTATTCTGACAGGATAAAGCATATCGCACACAATTACATATCTCAATAATCAGTATGCCCGCTCCCCCAAAGAGCGGGTTTTTTATCTGGTGTGGATACGCTGATTATTTGTTGTGGAAAGTATTTGTTAAAACAATGGTGGAATCAGCATTCATGTGGGAATCATGTAAGCATAAATGACAATTGTGTAAAGGTTTTCGCGTCGATGGAGGGTACCTTTAGTCTTGTAAACAAAACTCATCACTATGTCTTTAGTAACTGTATTATTGGTCCTGATCGTTGTAGGTGTTATTCTATGGTTGATCAACAATTACATTCCAATGGACCGGAAGATTAAAAACATCCTTAATATCGTTGTTGTCATTCTTGTTATTTTATGGCTACTACGAGCGTTCGGTGTTTTAGATTCATTGAATAATGTTCGAATCTAAGAGTTGATCATCCTGCTCCATGTTGCTGAAGTCACAGCAATCTTGGTGTAAGATCTTAAACTCAACGATTAAACTCACCTTTAAATAAACATTGAAAGGGGTAAGGGCCTTGAGAACACCCTGCTTTTCAATCCAACATTTTGTTTTTTTAATTTAAAATTGATATATAATGAATTCAGGTAAAGTACTTCTTAGTGTTTTTGCAGGACTAGCCATAGGCGCTGCTGCAGGGATCTTATTGGCTCCGGATAAAGGGTCAGCGACAAGGAAAAATATCGCTGATAAGGGTGACGCGTATGCGCAAAAGCTAAATAAGAGATTTAAAGGTTTTATTGATGACCTGACGGACAGATTTGAGAAAATGACCGAAGAAGCTGAAACCATGGCAGAAATTGGGGCTAACAAAGTAGCCAAGGGAATGGATCAAATGGCAGAAAGTAAAAGAGTATAACATGGCGATCAAGACCATGGGAAACCAAATGGGTATACATTTGATACAAGAGCCTTATCAGGATAATCCTGAATATGGACGACATCAAATGGAACCTGTTGTAGAAACACCCGTAAAAGAGATTGAACAATTGTTTGAAAAGGTTGAAGCTTACAGTAATACAACCTTTGAGCTAGCGAAACTGAAATCGCTTGAGGGGGCTACTAAAGTAGTTACTTCACTGGTTTCAAAACTAGCGGTGTTAATCGTGTTTTCCATGTTTCTTGTAGTCATCAATATCGGGGTATCTATTTATTTGGGGGAGTTGATGGGCAAAATGTATTATGGTTATTTCACTGTAGCTATCTTTAATCTTGTCATCGCTATTCTTCTACATTTATTTCTTCAACCCGTGATTAATAGAACACTCGGGCAGACTATTATCAGACAAGCACTAGATTAAATGGACATTCCACAAAAAATAGTTTCTTCAACAGACCTTCAGAATGCCATCCAGCATTTAGAGGAAAAACACAAGTTGGCAGGAAAGGAATTGAAACATCAGTTTGAGATTGCCTTTGAAAGCGTTAAACCCATTAACCTTGTCAAAAGCACCTTGAGTGAAATCGCTTCTTCCAAAGAAATCAAAGGCGATATCCTTAACGCATCAATTGGTCTGGCAGCGGGTGTTCTCTCTAAATTCCTGTTTGTTGGATCTTCAGGCAATCCGCTACGAAAATTGGCAGGCACCATGTTGATGTTCGGAGTGACTAATGTAGTATCTAAACATACCTCCCCGGTACGTTTGCTGGGACGAAAGTTACTGAAGTTGATTAAGCAGAAAAAGGATCCACTCGATGATCGTCAATTACTGGAATAAGGTATTTTGACTTTAGGGCGCCTCTAATAAATTAAAGACAAGCAAAGTCTCCATTTGATGTTCAACACATTACAATAGATTATTATAAAAATTAGGTAGTTATTAGACGCGCCCTTTATTCTAAATATGGCTACCCGCTATTTCCCTTTTATATAAAATTAACCTGGTCAACTTGCTTGCCGGGTTTTAAAAGCTAATAGGCTTTAGTGGACCTCCTAAGGGACTTTTCATGTCTCCGTATGCATTCACTTTTCAAAGCAAGGTATTGTTACATGATCTGTCTTTTCTCGGCATAAGATATGGGCATTTATATAAGTGTGAACAATGTAAAACTTCAATATAATTGTGTAACTACATCATTCCTTTTTCAAAGACCTTTGAGGCGTTATAATTCTATAACAGTAAATTTTAATACGCTTGAAAATGAATAATCTATTAAGCACGCTCTTTCTCGCATCCGTTCTCATATTTACGGCATGCCAAGAAGATGATTACGATGAGATCATTGGGGTATGCCCCGTGGTATTATCTACCAGTCCTGTTAACCTTGCAACTGGTGTTGCACTGGACAAAATTATCACCGTCAATTTTAATACAGAAATGAATCAAGCTACGATCAATACCTCCTCCATTATTTTGGAAGGTGTTGACACTATCGCCGGTACAGTATCGTATGCAGGCAATACAGCTTCATTTACACCCTTATTGAGTTTGTCACCATTTAGTGCCTATAAGGCCACAGTGACTACAGCCGTGAAAGACATCACAGGGAATGCCTTACAGCAAAAATATGTCTGGACTTTTACTACTGGTGCAGCAGGTGTGGATATGGGGACTTCTTCCAGATTCGGAATTCTCGCTGCTACAGGTATCAACAGTACAGGATTTAGTGAGGTTCAAAATGCAGATATTGGTGTTAGTCCGGGTCTACGCTCTTCCATCACTGGGTTTCCTCCGGCTATTGTAGTGAATGGGGCGATATATGCTGCCAATGATCTCCTTCCATCAGGTACTCCTGCTATGCTTATTCAGGCACACGAAGATTTGGCGGATGCTTATCTCTATGCACAAAGCGTGACATCACCATCCGTAACAAATTTTTCAGGTGATCTTGGTGGGCAGACGCTTGTACCGGGTATATATAAAACATCAACCGCTTCGTCCATCGTATCAGGTCATCTGACCTTGGACGCACAGGGGGATTCTAATGCATTTTGGATTTTCCAGATAGCCTCAGACTTTTTCACCCAAAGTGGTTCCGGCGGTAATATTTTACTCGCAGGGGGTGCCAAGGCACAGAATATCTTTTGGCAAACTGAAGGGTCAACCACACTTGGAAATAATACGTCATTTAAAGGGACGATTTTAGCCTTGAGCACCATTCGAATGAATACCGATGCTATCATCGAAGGCCGGTTACTTTCCAGAAATGGTGCAGTGGTATTAGTCAATACAAACATAATCCTCAAGCCATAAAAATATAATGATGAAAAATGTAATTAAGAATAATTGTAGACCGGCTATGGGCTGGTGCTTCCATCACTCCGCCACTCGTTTGGCTTCATTAGTGATTATTATCTGGACAGGATTGATGTCATTTTCTCCTGTTCAGGCACAAATGGTTCAATATACTAAACCATCATGGTGGTTTGGGGTCGCCGGAGGAGCTAATATAAATTTCTACCGTGGATCTACCCAGCAGCTCAATGATGACTTTACCGCCCCTGTAGCTTTCGACGAAGGGAATGGTGTAAGTTTATATCTGGCCCCACTTGTGGAGTATCACGCTCCCGGTACAGGGTTGGGCTTTATGCTACAAACAGGATACGATAGCAGGAGTAGTGCATACAAGCAACAAATCACACCTTGCAATTGCCCTGCGGATCTGACGACCACATTGAGTTATATTACCGTTGAGCCAAGTATTCGCCTGGCGCCTTTCAATGGTAATTTCTATGTTTATGCCGGACCACGGCTTGCGTTTAATATTGAAAAATCATTTACCTATCAGTTAGGAGTTAATCCCGATATTCCTGATCAGGAGCCAACGCCTGAAGTAAACGGAGAATTGAGTCGTGTACACAGCACGCTTATCTCTATGCAGGTCGGAGCAGGTTATGATATACCTCTTTCTTCCCAAAATAGAAAGACTCAATTTGTCTTATCTCCTTTTGTTGCCTTCCATCCATATTTTGGTCAGGCTCCAAGGGAAATAGAAACCTGGAGTGTAACGACGCTTAGGGTTGGTGCTGCTATCAAATTTGGCCATGGCCGTCCGATACCTGCGCCTGTTGTTATCGAAATAATACCTGTAGAACCTGATTTCAGATTCTCTATTAATTCGCCAATGAATGTTTCTGGAGAGGATATGGTCACAGAGACTCTTCCATTGCGTAATTATGTTTTCTTTGATTTAGGATCTACGTCCATACCTGATAGGTATACTCTATTGACCAAGTCTCAAGTGAAGGACTTCCGTGAAGATCAGATGGACATGTTCAAACCCAAAAGACAATTTGATAGGGCAGAACGTCAGCTGGTAGCTTACTATAACATACTGAATATCCTGGGTGACCGGATGGTAAACGATCCATCAGCTCAAATCACGCTCGTAGGTTCATCCGAAAAGAATCCTGAAGATGGTCGAGCGATGGCTGAAACGATCCGCCAGTACCTGGTCAATGTCTTTGAAATCAAATCAGAAAGAATTGCAATAGAAGGAAGGGACAAGCCTAAAATCCCGTCAGAGCAACCGGGAGCAACGGCTGAACTTGATCTGTTACGCGAGGGAGACCGAAGAGTATCTATTGAGAGCAGTACGCCGACACTATTGATGGAATTTCAAAATGGTCCTAATGCTCCTTTAAAGCCTGTAGAGATCAGAGCGCTTCTGGAAGCACCTGCAAGCAGTTATGTTTCATTTGATGTTGAAGGTGCAAATAAGGCATTTGATTCCTGGTCACTGGAAGTTAAAGACGACAAGGGAAAGGTGCAGAAATTTGGACCTTATACCGGAGAGAAAATTAGCTTGCCAGGGAAAACACTTATGGGTACCCAGCCTCAGGGAGACTATAAAGTGACTATGGTAGGACTGACGAAAGACGGAAGGACCATCAGGCGCGAAGCTCCGGTGCATATGGTGCAATGGAAGCCTTCCGTATATAAAAATGGAATGCGATACAGCATCCTGTATGAATTTAATGAATCGAAATCGAACTCGATGTATGAACAATACATCGCTGAAATTGTCACCCCAAAAATTCCCCAGGGAGCAAAAGTGTTGGTTCGTGGTTATACCGACATTATTGGAGATGAAGCATACAATCATGAATTGTCCCATGCCCGTGCCAATGATGTAAAGACCATACTTGAGGCTAGCCTGGCCAAAGCTGGTAGGACAGATGTCACTATTGAAGCCAAAGGATATGGCGAAGATGAAAAATTGTCTTTATTTGAAAACAAGTATCCGGAAGAGCGTGCTTATAATCGGACTGTAGTGATTGATATAATGCCTATGAAGTAAGGCCGTCCAATGAATAATATTACATAGCAACAATATATCTTATTTTTTGGAGCAGGAACTAACCTTCCTGCTCTTCTTTTTACATCGAATCCGCTGATTTAGATTTTTATCATGTACAAGAGATGATCTCTGAAATTTTGAATTACATAGGAACTCTTTGAGATCTCATTGCTTGAAAGTGTGAATTGTGTAACAATTAAATAAAGTTGTGTAACGCTTACAGCAGGTTATAGATGGATCTTTATGCCAACAGAGGAAGAAAATGTTTAAAGCTTCCAAGTGGTGTTAAGGCTTCCTTTATGAATGGAGGTATTCATCGCTCATGCTGTCACAATTCTTTTAATCTATGAAAATGCTATCTATCAATACCAGGGCAAGTATACAGTTGGGCTTTTGCACGGCTGTTTCCATCTTGATCCTATTCTCTTCCTGCGTGAGCAAAACGCCATTTTTGAATTCTTCTGCAGTGCCGGCGGCACGCGGTTTTGTTAAAGTCAAAAAGGATGATAATCAGAATTATCTTATTCAAGTATCTATCGATTATCTTGCGGAGGCTAAGCGGCTCGATCCACCTAAAGAATTATATGTCATTTGGATGGAAAGTGATAACAATACGGCTAAGAATATAGGCCAGATCAACCGCTCTTCTAATCCCAATAAACTGAAGGCTGATTTTAATACATCATCATCCTTTGCACCTACACAGATATATATCACGGCGGAGAATGATGCTACCGTGTCTTATCCGGGAAGTCAGCTTGTATTAACAACAGGAAGGTTAAAAAACTAATTCGATTGCTGGCCGGTAATGCTATGTGTGAAAGATGTAAAGTTTAATTGAAATTATATAACGGAGTCATTCAACACCACACCTACCTTTGAGACATTATCCTGCATATCAAAAGAACTTAAGCAAATGACACCAAAAGAGGAAAAGTTGGCCTGGGATTTGGAGAAAAAGAAAATCAAAAAAAGATATGTTTTTTTGATGGACAAAGATCTGGTGTATGAAATTGGTAAAAAGGATATCATGCTAGACAAGTTGCAGAAGCGACTTGGAAAAACAAAAGAACAATTGCAGGAGATTATAGCAGCGTTATGATCATCTCAATTTTGTAAAAGATCCCATGTATCAGCAAACCTGATACATGGAGTTTTTAAAAAACATTTAGTAACATTATCTTAAAGTACTATTACATGAAAACATTAGTTTATAATTTTCTCGTCGCCATTTTGATTTTGGCTGTTTCATTTTTCACTTCATGTCAGTCATCTGCAGAAAAAATGGAGGCAGCAAATAAGGATGTTGCTGAAGCTAAAGAGGATTTGCAGGAAGCAAGAGAGGACGCTCAGGCTGTAGCCAATAAAGTAGCAACTGAAGAAGAATGGAGGATATTTAAAAGTGAAACCGAAGTAAAAATAAAGAGCAACGAGGTTCGCATTGATGAGTTAAAGGTGAAGATGAAAAAGCCTGGGACAACATTTGATGAGATGTATGTTAAAAAAATTGAAACATTGGAACAGAAGAATAAAGATCTGAAAACGAGGATCGGAGCCTATGAGACCAATCAGACTGACTGGGAATCATTTAAAAGAGAGTTTAACCACGACATGGATGAACTTGGCCAAGCCTTGAAAGATCTGACTGTTAACAATAAAAAGTAAGGAGAGGGTCTTCTGGGAATCGGGCGGACTATATGTCCGCCTTTTTCCATTTATCTTGTTCTAAAAGCATATTCAAATTAATATCATATTATGGATATCTCTGAACTTGAAAAATCCAAAGCGCATATTACGATTGAAATCATTGAATATATAGCCAATGCTGTGTTAATTAAAACTATACTTAAAAAGTCTACCGGCAATATCAGTGTTATGTCTTTCGACAGCGGAGAGGGACTAACTGAAAGAACTTCACCGTTTGATACATTTGCACAAATTATAGATGGACAGGCTGATATCATGATCAGTGGCCAGTCCAATAAGCTCATCACCGGACAATCTATTGTCATTCCAGCCCATGCACCCAATTATATTAAAGCGAATGGAAGGTTTAAAATGATTCTGACCGTTATCAAAAGCGGATACGAATAGTACGCTTTTTTGCGATCAGGCCTACGTCAGAAGCTGAACCTATTTGGATGAAGGATTGGATGGCAGTTGTAATATAAATTCCGTAAGGTTTGCATCATTCGGCAAATCAAGTTTTCTACGCAACCTGTATCGGCTTCCTTCTACGCCACGGACAGAAATATTCATCAGCGGCGCAATCTCTTTAGTACTCAGGTTCATCCGCAGGTAAGCGCATAATTTGTAATCATTGGCACTGAGCTGTGGAAACTGCTCGCGTAGATGCTTGATGAAATTCACGTGCACCTGGTCAAAGTGATAAGCAAAATGTTCCCAGTCTTCGTCGAGTTTAACATCAGAATTGAGCAGGTTGATTAATTGCTGGATTTCTTTTTTGACGCCCGGATTAGGAGATTTTTCAAGAATCTGGTTGAGCTCCTCCTGCACTGTCAGCAGTATTTCTGCTTTCTGTACAAGGTGCATCGTTGTCATTGCTAGTTCTTGGTTTTTATAAGTGATCTCAGCGCCTAATTTTTCATTTTGAATTTCTGTCAGGGCTGCTTTTGATTGTTCGACAGCAAGCATGTGTGCTGCTTCTTTTTGCTGATGATTTTCTGTCATCTGCGCCTTTTCCATTTCAAATTTCCGGCGTTGCCGCATGATAAATCCTGCGAAAATTCCTAAGAACCCCAGACCATATATCGAAAGTGCAGGTTTGCTTTTATACCAGGGTGGCCGAATTCTGAAGGTGTAGGATATGACCTCACTGATGTACTTATTTTTTAACCGTGCCTGCACCTGGAATGTATATTTACCTGGGCCCAGGTTAGTGTAATTTTTTTTCGTTTCGACGGACCAGCCGGACCAGTTCTTATCTAATCCGTTTAATTGAACCCTATATTCCACCAAGGCAGGGTTTTTATATTCTGTGGCTGAATAGGAAAAACTCAGATTATTCATTCCGGCCTGAAGAATTGGCTCATGATTTGACTTTTCTAAATCCTGTGACTGCAGATAGCCTCCAAATAATAGCGAATCATAGGAACCCCCTGCCTGGATCTGACTCAGGATAATTTGAAGTAAGGTATCATCAGTATGTTCCGGATCTATTGCATAATGGATAAATCCCCGCTCTGTTCCAAATATGACGTTGTGGTCATCAATAGGATTGACAAATTCGAAACCTCCGACCAGCTTGCCGGATAGCTCAGGAAACACCTTTTTTTGTACTTCTTTTTTAAGTCCGAAATCATCCACCAACAACATCCCGACTTCCTGATCATTAGCATACCAGACATTGCCCCTTGTATCCTCCTTAAGATATCTCACCCTGGACTGCGTTCCAAGTACCTTGTTAAAATCGTCCGCCGGGATGAAACGATCGTTTTGGTGGTCGAAATGAAATACACCCTGTTCTGTACTAAAAACAGCCTTCCCTGCGATCTCGAAAACGTAGTTATTCAAGTTGGACGGAAGTCCGTTTTCCTGGTTAAAAAACCGCGTCTGCAGATCATATTTATTTTCCGGTGACCACTTTATTTGATACACCCCTCTATAAGGGTGCGAAACCCACACTATACCATCATCGTCTTTGACCATGATACGACAAGACTCTTTAAGGCCATCAAGACTTCGATCGAATACCCACTCATCTGCTTCTTTTCGGTACAAGACTAATCCAGTGTAGGTGCCACCAAACATATACTTATCTGACATTGAAACAAAGGTCCATGCCCCTGGCTCCAAGGATAATTGTTTTGCTTGTTTTGGGCTGAGAATGAATGGTCCCTCATGGTGCCCCATCATCAGGATATCGTTCATTTTGTTCAAACTCCAGACCTGTCCATCAGCACCATCAATTTTTTGGAAAAAGGGCTCGTTTTCAGGATCATAATAAGATTGCCAGGGCGCCACATAGGCTCCGTTAGAAACGCCGAGATAGAGGTGATTTTCGAAAACAGCTGCACTATAGCCGGTAGCCTGCATTTCTCCATCCGGAAAAATGCTGCTGAACGGTGAGTCAAGATCAACACAATCAATGCCATTGTCGAGACCTAGCCATACATTTCCTGCCCTGTCACTAAAGGTGTGCAGTATATTATTGTTTTGAAGTCCATTCTTCTTCGTCAGGTGGCGAAACACCCTTCGTTGCTGGTCAATAACCACCAAACCCTCAAGTGATGTACCCAGCGCCAGGTTTCCATTTTGAAGGACAGTTGCTGAATATATACGTTTATCTACGAGGAGTTTGTCATTTGGCGTGAACCAACGTGCGGCCTTGCGGTCTTTGAGATAAAACAACCCTTGTTTCAGGCTGCTCATGATTAATGTATCTTCTCTCCATGGCATAACTCCGGTAATGGCGCTTTGTATGGCAGTGATCCTGAGAAAGGGTTGAAATGCACCTTCTTTGAAAATCAACAAATCTGAAAGATCCTTCTGTATCATCAAGCCAGGCGCGGCTATAAACATGGAGGATAGTTCACTTTCATGGTGATGGACCTTCATTTCCCCCAGTGCGTATTGAAAAACCGCATGGTTTGTTCGAAAAAAGACATCCTCTCCCAGAAAGGCGATATCCCATACATCTTCAAAGTTTCGTTGATCGATTGCTAGCAGACTGACTAATGATATGTATTTAAGTTGCCCATTTTCTGAAGGTTTGAAGTAGCCAAGCTCCCCCTGGGCTCCCACATATATCCTGTCTGAAGGATCAATAGCTACCGACCTGACAATAGTTCGGTTTGAAACTGGAGTACATGCCCATGTTGTCCCGTCAAATTGAAGGAGTCCATCATTGTTGGCCCAGTACATGACCCCCCGGCTATCCTGAGCAGCATCCCAGTTTTGGGTTCCCGCCAGATACGTTTTGTTTGAAAAATTCCGCATTGGCGGCGTTCCGAGGTTAACGCTTTGGGAAAAGGATATAGGAATCAGGCCGAGAAGGAAAGCCGGAAGGATAAAGTAGTGAATGTATCGAGTAAGGCGTTTGATTTGTGCCATGGAAGTCCCAATAATGCTGCAATATAGATAATTCGTGCCATCAGGTTGCTGAGGGTCATGTCGTAGTAGTGTCGTAGTGGTGTCGTAGTAAAATAATTGGGTAGGTGTAGCGGTGTCGTAACAGATAATTATACAGATAAGCCAAAATTCAATCATATTTGTTGGATTTTCCCAAGGAAGGGAAATTATATTCTGCTTTTTTAAATTTTAACCAACATGATAAAAAATCTACTTGCTCCCTTTTTTCTAGTGTGTGTAGTAACTTTAAGCGTTGCTCAAACCACAATTCTGGACTTCGAAACACCTGAGACCAGTACCGTCTTTCAATATTTTGGCAGTTCCCTGGATGGCTCGCTCAACACGGTATTGGCCAATCCAAATCCTACCGGTGAAAACACGAGTAGTAATGTTGCCCAGCATATCAAACCGGCCGTGGCCGAAGTATGGGCAGGTTGCTTTTCAAATCCTAACCCGGTGACCGCGGTCGATTTGATTTCTAATGGGAGAATATCCATCAAGGTCCACATGGACCATATTGGAAACGTCGGCCTCAAACTTGAGGGTTCAACTGACGGGGGAGACAACTGGTTCCTTACCCAACCAAATACGAAGGTCAATGAGTGGGAAACCCTCGTTTTTGATGCTTCTGCTCTTTCACTTGATCCTCCTAATACAGCTGCCTCAGGGTATACCTATACACGGGTAGTGCTCTTTTTTGACTTTGGGACCGCAGGTACCGGCACAGATGTAGAGTATTTCTTTGATGACATTCAGACGCTACCAAGCGGACCAGAACCCGTTGTTATTCTTGACTTTGAAGCGCCCGCTACCAGCACCGTATTCCAGTATTTTGGAAGCGGACTTGATGGAAGCTTTACTTCGGTCATCACAAACCCAAATGCTTCAGGGATCAATACAAGTAGTATGGTCACTGAATATGTAAAACCAGCCGTGGCTGAAGTATGGGCCGGATGTTTTTCAAATCCAAACCCGGAAACGTTTGTTGATCTTATCGCTAATAACATGCTTGCCCTCAATGTACACATGGATCATATTGGTTCGGTGACTCTCAAGCTTGAAGGTTCAACTGACGGGGGTGATAACTGGGCTGTGACAGTTCCAAACACTAAAGTGAATGAATGGGAGATGTTGGTCTTTGATCCAACCTTACCATCCATAGAAGCACCATTTACTGCAGCTATAGGTCATACCTATACGCGTGTTGTTTTGTTTTTTGACTTTGGCGCTAGTGGCACAGGCGTAGATGTGACTTCCTACTTTGATGATATTGTTGCGCTACCTATCGGCCAGATTACAACCACAGTCCTGGATTTTGAAACACCTGAGACAAGTACCGGGTTCCAGTATTTTGGCAGTGCCCAGGACGGATCTTTAAATAATGTAATCGCTAACCCGAATCCCTCCGGTATTAATGTCAGTAGCCTGGTGGCGGATTATGTAAAACCAGCTGTTGCAGAAGTATGGGCAGGTGCGTTTAGCAACCCTGCGCCTATGACACCTATTGATCTAGGCACAGGTGGTCAGGTCTGTATCAAAATACACATGGACCACATCGGTAACCTCGCTTTAAAACTTGAAGGATCTACATCAGGTGGCCCAAACTGGATCACACAAGTTGCCAATACGAAAGTGGGTGAATGGGAAGAGATTTGTTTTGATGCAACTGTACCTTCGATCGAAGCTCCTTTTGAAGCAGCTTCAGGAACCTACACCACCATTGTACTCTTTTTTGATTTTGGTACTGCCGGTACAGGTACAGATGTCACTTCCTACTTTGATGATATCGTCGTTAAAGGAAGCGGCGCACCTCAACCGAGAACAATCACCTTTAAAGTTGATATGAACCAGTATAGTGAAAACTTTGATCAGGTCTACCTGAGCGGTCAATTCAATAACTGGTCAGGTGATGCTAACCCACTTGAAGATCCTGATTTTGACGGCATATGGGAAGGAAGCATCACTGTACCAAACGGATTATATGAGTACAAAGTCACCCTTGACAATTGGACGGGTCAGGAAGCTTTTATAGGAAGTGAAGAATGTACCAGAAGGGATCCGAGCGGACAATTTGTCAATCGTTTTATTGCTGTAAGTGCTGACAGGGATTTGCCTCAATTCTGTTATAACAGTTGTTACGAATGTGGTGAAGAAGTGATGATTACGTTCAGGCTTGGAATGGGCGAAGTAATACCTAATCCGGATGGTGTATGGCTTGCAGGTGGAGGTAATTTTGATGTACCTGGAGGAAAATATGAGATGTTTGACGCCGATGGAGATGGTATCTACGAACTTGATGTACCGCGCAGAAGAAACTTCAGTTCATTTTATACATTCGCAAATGGACCTTGCCCTGATTATAGCTGCAAAGAAGATCTTACAGGTAAGCCTTGTGGTGATCCAAACAATTTTAATGATCGGTTCCTGCCAACGGTTGAAGTGGATACTGAAGTAGCAACGTGTTTCGGCGAATGTTTCGACAACGCAGAATGTACTACCGGAACGTATTCTCCTGAAAAGGATTCAAATGTTTTCAGCTTGCTAGGCAATCCATCCGGTATCGGATATTCAGTGCTTGATTTTGGTGATGATCTTTCATCGACGAAATATATCACCATGTCCAATAGTCTTGGCCAGGTGGTCCGGCAGTGGATTGTTGCTGATGGTAGCTCCACATTTGAAATAAAGACCAGCGATCTCCAATCAGGTATCTACATGATCACCGTGAAAGTTGGAAACCGATTCTATACACGCAAACTTGTGCATTAAAAAATAGGAATTCATCGGTTCATTTTGTTTGACTCACAGGTTTAATGCATTTAATGTAATGATCATGCGCATTCCTATTCTTATCGTGTTTTTGTTTTTGGCGATTGGGTCACATGCCCAGCTGTCCATTACCGGAAAGGTAATAGCTGCGCCGGAGGATCAGGCAGCCATAGGCGTGACTGTTATGGTGCAAGGCACTACGACAGGTACTGTTACTGATTTCGATGGGAATTATTCCATCATGGTACCAGATCAAAATGCTGTGCTGCTATTCACATATACTGGATATGCGTCGCAGGATCAGATTGTTGGTGACCGTCGGAATATTGATGTTGTTATGGAGGAAGCCATATCACAACTTAATGAAATAGTGGTGACGGGATATGGCGTTCAGAAACGATCCAATATCAGTGGTAGTGTGTCAACGGTCAATGCAGATGAAATTGCTGAAAGACCAATAACACGTGTTGAACAAGCTTTACAAGGTCGCGTGGCAGGTGTCCAGGTAGCGCAGGTTTCAGGTTCACCAGGAAGTGAATTGACAGTAAGAGTTCGGGGTGTAGGGACGATCAATAATAGTAATCCTCTTTACATCGTCGACGGAATACCGGTGGATGGATTGGATTTTCTTAATCCAAATGATATAGAATCAATGAATGTGCTAAAGGATGCCGCATCTGCTGCGATCTATGGATCCCGTGGAGCAAATGGGGTAGTCCTGATCACTACGAAAGGAGGTAAAAGGAACCAGGCCGGTCGAATTAGCTATGATGCCTATTATGGCATTCAACGCCCGGCCCGGCTCCTTGATTTATTAGATGCACGCGAGTATGCTATCCTTCAAAATGAAGCTTATGTAGCCGCAGGAAAAACTCCGCTCCCTGAATTTGCAAATCCTGATGCCATGGGAAAAGGTACGGATTGGCAGGAGGCTGTTTTTGAGAATGCACCTATCGTCAGCCACCAACTTACATTTACCGGTGGGGGTGAAAAATCAGCTTATACACTATCGGCAAACTATTTTTCTCAGGATGGTATAGTCGGGGGAGATAAAGCCAATTTCACTCGCGGTACCGTCAGACTCAACGGAGCCCATGATCTCAAGAGCTGGCTAACCGTTGGTAATAATCTTGGCTTCACCTGGCTGCAGCGCGATGGATTGATCGAAAACAGTCAGTATGATTCACCGGTGATCAGGGCATTGAATATGGATCCTGTGACACCCATCCGAAAAGCCGATGGTACCTATGCCTATTCAAATTATTCAGATACAGATATTGCAAATCCTGTCAATGGGATTGAACAGACCTATAACACCTGGACCAGCAACCGATTTGTCGGAAGTGTTTATGGGGATTTCAAAATTGCCAAAGGATTGACCTTCCGTACTGCTTACAGTCTTGATGTAACCTTTGCCGTACAACAAATATTCTATCCCCAGTTTGACCTGAGCAATATACCTTCTATCAGCGAAGCACCTCCGGCAGAAAAAAGACTGGTCAATAGTGTGGCTGTCGCAAACAACACCTGGAAAAATAATCAATGGGAAAATTTTCTGACCTATCAGAAGGTGTATAATGGCAAGCATGACGTTACGCTTATCGCAGGTACGACGGCTTTACAAAACCGGTATGATAACAGTGGTGGAGGAAATACAAACCTACCATCCAACGATCCTGATGATGCTTTTATATCCAATACAATTGATCCGATAGCCTCGCAGAGTGCATATCAGGCAGCCAGTGAGTCATCTTTGTTTTCCTATTTCGGAAAAGCTAATTATGTATATGACGACACCTATTTATTTTCAGCTACTTTTCGCGCTGATGGATCATCACGTTTTGGGGCCAATAATCGCTTTGGGTACTTCCCTTCTTTCTCGGCCGGATATATCATGAGCCATGCTGATTTCTGGAATGTTGAACTCATCAACTTTTTTAAAGTGCGCGCTAGCTGGGGTCAGAATGGTAATGACAGGATAGGTGACTACAGTTATACGACCGTTGTATTCAGCGGCCAGAACTATACATTTGGACCGGAAGAAAATATTACCAATGGAAGTGTCGCCTTAAGTGCTGCTAATCCTGATCTCAAATGGGAGACCAGCACACAGATGGATATCGGAGTGGATATGGAGTTGTATGAAGGTCGAATCAGTTTTACTGGAGATTACTACATCAAAAAAACATCGGATATGCTTTACGCAGCGCCCATTCCATTAGTGTCGGGTACTGCTGCTCCTATTCAGAATGTGGCTACTGCAGAAAACCGTGGGGTAGAACTGGCATTATTGTATAGGAATAGTGACCACGCATTCAGGTATGCTATCGGTGGTAATATTGCCTTCGTTACGAGTGAAGTCACAGGGCTAGGTACAGGCGGCGACCCGGTACTATCAGGTTATGTTCAATTTGCTAATGCAAATGCGGCCAAGACGGACGTGGGTCATCCACTTGCTTCGTTTTTTGGGTACGTCACGGATGGTATTTTTCAGACATCAGAAGAAGTGGAAGCTGCTGCTTTTCAGAATGAAGGCACTGCACCTGGGGATATACGTTTCAAAGATCTGGATGGAAACGGTGTGATAGACATAAATGATCAAACCTACATTGGAAACCCAACCCCTGCTTTTACGTATGGCATTACCGGTGATTTGGAATGGAAAGGTTTTGAATTGAATTTGTTTTTCTCCGGTTCACATGGCAATGATATATTTAAAAACTTCACGAGATACGATTTTGCTTACGTTAATAAACCTTCATCCGCCCTCGAGCGATGGACAGGACCCGGCACTTCAAATGATGAGCCTCATGTCAGCCTCAATGATCCCAATCAGAATGTGCGCATTTCGGATCGGTTTATTGAAGACGGATCATACCTCAGGTTGAAAACACTGACGATAGGGTACAACCTTCCTAAGGGATGGTTGCAAAAAATGAAGTTTGAAAAATTCAAAATATACATGACGGCTCAAAACCTGATTACGCTCACTTCCTATTCGGGTCTTGATCCGGAAATAGGTAATGTCGGCGGAAGTCTTGATATCGGCATGGACCGTGGTTTTTATCCACAGGCGAGGACCGTGATAGGTGGAGTAAGTCTGACCTTTTAATAATCAATTAGACACCATGAAAAAAATATGTATTCCGATGATACTGATGGTTATAGCCCTCAGTGCATGCGATAAGGAATTTCTTGAGAAGTCTCCTATCGTTGGAACAACCGAAGAGAATTTTTATCGTAACGAAGCAGATGCTATCGCAGCTGTCAATGCTGCTTATGCTTCATTGCAATTCCAGCTTTCACCGGCAGGTCATTTTAGATGGTTCTGGGGAGATATCATGTCTGATGATACAGATAAAGGCGGAGGTGGTGATAATGATGTCTATGCACTGTTTCTGCTTGAGCGCTTTCAGGGCCAAGCCAATACGGATCTGCTCGAAGCAGAGTGGGGCGCCAATTACGAAGGTATATATCGTGCTAACGTGGTTCTGGAAAAAGTACCCCCTATTGAAATGGACCTCGATCTGAAAGACCGGATTCTT
>JBBRDL010000021.1:0-36088 GCA_038203965.1 Chitinophagales bacterium
CTGATGAGGAAGCGGTGCCTGTATCACCAAACAAGTTGGAACGTACCACAATACCATCTTCATCTGGCGGGGTATATGGGAAAGAGGAATAGCCTCCTACATTTCCGGTAATTGATTTAACGATGTATATATTGAGATATCGCGTGTTGTCCCAGAATGAAAGCTGCTTAAGCATTGCCCTCTCGACGGGTTTGTGATTAGTGAGTGTCGATCTCAGGCGGACAACGCCATCGGTGCAGCGGCCTTGTGGGGTCTTCTTTGCCAAACAAAAGCGAACTTCCGTGTCCACTCCGTCGCCGTCGCCAGGAGTGCCGGGCAACTTACCAAAGTCCTCATTTAAGATCCGGATTTGACTTTCAATTTGGGTGTATGAAATATTTTCTGAGCCGCCGTTGTGTATGACATGGACTACGACAGGGATAATCTTTAAGCCTTCCGTCGTTCCACGTTCGTTTTGACCGGCCAGAATTTTTTCCACTCCCTTTCTGATTTGTATTTCCGCTGCCACTAATCGATGCGGTGGATTTAGAGAGTCGAACAGACAATATGTTTGTTGGGAAAAGCCGTCAATAGGGAAGAAAAACAACTTGATAGGGATAGCTAAAAATAACAGCCGTTGACGAATTTGCGTTGTACTCATAGTAAATCAATGGATTTAAAAGTATTCAAGGATCAATAAACGATTACAACTTTTTTCAACCCAATGGTTTTCTCATCGAGTGTGGATTTGAGCATATAAACCCCTGACGTCACCCCCGCGATGTCAAGCATTACGTTTTGTTCTCGCATTGTATTTTCACCTATGTCGAACGAGCGAAAAGTATGTCCTGCATAGTCGAGCAGATGGAATTGAAGGCGCCCATCATGCGGCAGCAATATGCGAACATTTAATGACTCTCCTGCTGATGCCGGATTCGGGTAAAGGGTAAATCTCATATTTTCTAATCGCTCTCCTTTCATTGAGGTGACCGTGTCTACGGGAGAGAGGTGCAGCACAAATTCGTACGAATCGTCACCAAAAGTGTTGTGGCTGTGATCAGCGGCTAGCCCGGCCAGATAAATCGTGACTGGCCCGACATCGGTGGCAGGTGCCTCCCAATGGAAAGTCCATGACAACGAGCCAGGCGGCACTGCATCGGCGCCGCAGGGTGTGTGGGAGACGTACTTACGGGGGCCGTCACTGTAAGTGCGGGTGCGATCAGTGTCATCAATCGAAAACTGACCAGTAGAGGAATTGCCGTTGTCCTCTAGCGCTAATGCCACAAACCCGAATTTGTCACGAGCTGCTTGTTCGAGGGTTACAACTGCATCGTATAACTGACCAGGTACATAATGACCGGTAGTGTCTGCCCAGGCAAGCGTGAGGATGCCGGGTCCGGTGTTAGGGGTCCCACCGTGACAGCCATTACAGCCCGTTTCACCGGGAGCACCGGTATGCCCGCCAACGTAAGGCGAATCGCAGGGTCCCATCGACCAAAAAGACAAGGAGAAGATAACCGCTATCAGGAACAGGAAGATGGAAAGTTTTTTCATAGAAATCGGTTTACACTTGGCAAAGGATATGAATTACCAACAATGAAGTATAAAATTATATATTTCAATGAATTAGATCTTGTTTTCTAAGCTGCTATCCCACTTCCAATTTCTAATTTCCGGCATATCCTGCCCCTGTTGACGGATGTAGGCATCGTGTGATACCAGTTTGTCTTTGATAAACTGTTTTGTATAAGCGGCTATTGAGCCCAAAGCGGGTACCCGGTCTATTACATCACCGACCAGATGGAACCTGTCCAAATTGTTCAATACGACCATGTCGAATGGAGTTGTCGTCGTTCCATGTCCTTTATAGCCTCTTACGTGCATCTGAAGGTGATTCGTCCGGCGATATGTTAACTGGTGGATAAGTGAAGGATAGCCATGAAAGGCAAAAATGATAGGTTTGTCAATGGTAAACAGATTATCAAAATCTTTATCACTCAATCCATGGGGATGTTCGCTTTGAGATTGAAGTGTCATCAAATCCACCACGTTAATAACCCTAATTTTCAATGTTGGAAAATGTTCCCTTAGTATTTTAACAGCAGCCAATGTTTCCATAGTAGGCACATCACCGCAGCATGCCATCACCACATCGGGATCTTGTCCATTGTCATTGCTTGCCCATTTCCAGATGCCGAGCCCTGCCGTACAATGTTTAATAGCAGACTCTATATCCAGGTACTGGAGCTCCGGTTGTTTTCCAGCGACGATTACATTAATATAATTTTGACTTCGAAGGCAATGATCGGTTACCGATAAAAGTGTATTTGCATCCGGTGGAAGATAGATGCGAATAATGTCTGATGATTTATTGGCCACATGATCGAGGAAGCCGGGGTCTTGGTGACTGTTACCGTTGTGGTCCTGCCGCCATACATGAGAGGTCAACAGATAATTTAATGAGGCTATCGGGCGTCGCCACGGAATATGCCGGCAAACCTGCAACCACTTTGCATGTTGATTGAACATGGAATCGATAATATGAATAAATGCTTCATAGCAAGAGAATAAGCCATGTCTGCCAGTGAGTAAATACCCTTCCAGCCAGCCTTCGCATAAATGTTCGCTTAATACTTCCATCACCCGTCCATCGGGTGAAATTTGAGCGTCGGTATCAAATATTGCAGCAGTAGAGGTACGCCCTGTAATTTCAAAGAGATGTGTCAGTCGATTTGAAGCAGTTTCATCAGGACCAAACACTCTGAAATTGCGGCTATCCCAATTTAGTTTCATCACATCTCTCAAAAACGCCCCCATGATTAATGTGGCCTCGGCATTCGTGGTGCCGGGATTTTTAACAGGTACAGCATACTTTCTAAAATCAGGCATGTCCAGGGAGTGCAGTAACAAACCACCATTAGCGTGCGGATTTGCTCCCATACGCCTTATACCTTGCGGCGCCAATTCAGCAAGCTCATTTCTTAATTTCCCCTGCGCATTAAAAATTTCTTCGGGCTTATAACTTTTCATCCATTGCTCAAGAATTGTTACGTGATCAGGCTTTGTAGATAATTCAGCCAATGGTACCTGGTGTGATCGCCATGTTCCTTCCACGGGCAAGCCGTCCACTACTTTAGGGCAGGTCCATCCTTTGGGAGTACTGAAAATAATCATAGGCCACTGAGGACGTTTTATAAATCCGGTGGTGCGCGCCTCTGTTTGAATTTGTTTTATCTCAGGTACAATCGTATCAAGAGTTGATGCCAATAATTGGTGGACTTCATCAGGATTTGATCCTTCCACCCAATATACTTTGTGGCCATATCCCGTAAAAAGCTGTTCTAAATCTTCTCGTGAAATTCGGGCAAGCACTGTTGGGTTAGCAATTTTATACCCATTTAAGTGCAGGATAGGAAGTACAGCGCCATCGTGCACAGGATTCAAAAATTTATTGGAATGCCAACTCGTTGCTAATGCCCCGGTTTCCGCTTCTCCATCACCCACAACACATGCCACCAGCAGATCCGGATTATCAAACGCAGCGCCATAGGCATGAACCAGCGAGTACCCAAGTTCACCACCTTCATTAATCGAGCCCGGTGTTTCGGCAGATACATGACTGGGAATGCCACCCGGAAAAGAAAACTGTTTGAATAACTTTTTAATACCCTGTTCATCCTGTGTGATGGCAGGATAAACTTCACTATATGTTCCTTCCAGGTAGGTGTTAGCCACTAGTCCAGGACCGCCATGCCCGGGACCTGTGACATAGATCATATTCAAATCAAATTGCTTAATGATGCGGTTGAGATGCACGTAAATAAAGTTAAGACCAGGGGTCGTACCCCAATGGCCCAGTAGGCGGGGCTTTATATGTTCAAGTGTCAGCGGCTCTTTTAACAGCGGATTAGCATACAAATAAATTTGTCCTACAGACAAATAATTTGCAGCGCGCCAGTAAGCATTTATTTTACTCAGTAATTCCGGCGACAGGGGTGTATTCCTATCATTTTCCTTTTTTCCTTTCATAAGGCATTATTTTTATTGGTACTATTTAAAACACCGCAAACTGATTTTGCAATCATCAGTTCTTCGTTTGTTTGAATGATCCTGACCGTCACACGGCTTTTATAAGAAGAAATGATGCTGCCATTTTCTGCATTTCGTTTTTCATCCAATTCAAGTCCAAGGAATGTCAATCCATTGCATATCCTGGTACGAACTTCAGGTGCATTTTCTCCAATGCCACCGGAAAATACAAGTGTATCCAGGCCTTCAAGGACGGCCGTAAAGGAACCGATCCATTTTTTTGTTTGATAACAAAATAGTTCAACGGCTTCTGCTGCACGGATATCATTAGTTTGATATTCCAGTAAATCCCGCATATCAGAACTTGTTTCGGATATACCAAGTAATCCCGATTGATGGTTGATTAGATCATTAAATTGTTCCGCATTCAGTTTTACCGCCTGCATAAGGAAGTATGCGATTCCCGGGTCAAGATCACCTGTTCGTGTCCCCATGATTAATCCGGATGTAGGCGTAAAGCCCATGCTGGTATCAATACTTTTGCCATTTTTTACGGCAGCAAGGCTGGCGCCATTTCCTAAATGTGCCAAGATAATTTTTCCTTTCGCGGTTTCTTTTCCGGCAATGCGGTTCAGTTCTTCCATCAGATATGCGTAAGAGAGTCCGTGGAATCCGTATCGTTGAATACCCATCGCCTCATAGCGACGCGGTAAAGGAAGGAGCTTTGCTACGCGAGGCATACCTGAATGAAAGGAAGTATCAAAACAAGCGAACTGTGGAAGTTTAGGATAGCGATCACGAAGTATTTTAATCAATTCAATTTCCTGTGGGAGATGTCCGGGATCAAATGGAATGATGTCATACAACTCATCTAGCAATTCCTGTGACACCGGTTCAGGTTTAAAATGTTTCATGCCATGCACCACCCTGTGGCCTACGACTCCGACGGAAGAAAATCCTTTCTGCGTTTCGAGCCAATCCATTAGTTCATTTGCTGCGGAGTTGTGTGTAGTGGCTTTGATAGCATAAGTAGCCTTAAGGTTATTGGTCAGGTCTTGGAATGTTAGCGTAGTGCCGTTTAGTCCGATACGGTTGACATTTCCAAAAAGACTTAGCTCCAACTGTCCGCATGAATGATATACTGCAAACTTGATACTCGACGAGCCTCCATTGATGGTCAGAATGCCTGGGTTAGATGGTTTCATGGATCACCTCTTTATTATTCTGTAATTCGAACGAAAGCAGTTTGCACATGGATCAGAAATCCGTGAAATAAATGTTTTATAACAGTCACTTTCATAACCAACCTCCTTTAAAACCCGCTCGCTGCAATCCTGCGACTATATATGGGCAATTCCGCATCAATCGCCAGAGGAAGTCACTTCGATAATTCTCGATCATCAGGATAATCGGCCCTTGATTGAGCCCATAATGCCACTGGGATACCCAGCCAATGGGATAGTCGGATTTCCCGGGGTAGGTCGGGTTAAAAGACGCCTTAAAGCCATAGGGGTTGTGTTCTGTTAATTTGGCCTGGTGAATGCAATAGCTAAGCGTGGGCAATACAATTTCAGGGGCGAATGGCAGCGATGCCACCACAGCCCATGGAGCCATTGTACCATCATCGGGTCCATACGGTACGCCACGTCCTATGTAGTCAAAAAAATTGCGCTCTACACTGCCCACGTTTATGGTGTCGGGACCGGGGCCCTCGCTCGCAGTAAGTCCCCAACAATGGGGACCATATGCCGCGAACTTGAGCGGGTTGTCGATCGCGTATTTTTGTTGTACATAAGTTGCGCGACGACTGTTCTCGAAATAGTCGATGCCCTTGCAACGCATGAAGTCGTCCTGAATTCCACGCAGGTCGATCCAGACATGTGAGAGTTGATGTGTGAACAATGGCCCGGCATATAGATATTCGTATCCATAACATTTTTCCCAACTATACGTGGAAGTCCATGCCTTAAAGCTACTTTCCGGCAATGGATATGTCGGTGAGCCCAGACCCAATATATACAGTAGCATCGACTCATCGTACCCTTCCCAGCGATACTTAAGGAATCCGCTTTCGGGCTTCCAACCATGTGTGACCGTTTCGCCACCGTATTGTGCCCATTGCCAATCGGCGCGTCGGTAGAGCGCATCAGCGAGGGTGCGGATTTCTTGTTCGTCAGTTGTGTCTGCATCAAAGTAAATCCCTGCCGTCAAGGCGCCTGCCAGCAGGAAAGCGCTATCCACCGTTGATAGTTCGCACTCCCAGGCGCGACGACCGGTTTGCATGTCGAGAAAATGATAATAGAATCCCTTGTATCCGGTAGCATTGCGCTCAGGACCTTGTGGACTATTCCAGAAAAACCGCAGCGTATTGATCGTTCGTTCTACGGCGGCTGAACGTGACATAAATCCCCGCTCGACACCCACAGTGTATGCCGCCAATGCCAGGCCTGTAGCGGCAATACTGGACGGCCAATCCGCTGCGGTCTTGTCAATGACAAGTCCGTTGGCTGGATTAGTTTCGTACAAAAAGTAATTGAATGATTCTTGCTGAAGCTTTTCCAGGTCAGCATCCATTCTTACTTGCTTACTGCTCATAATTTCACTCGGGGTTTCCCACTATATTAAATTAGAACGTAACGCTACAGAAATATTAAGCAGCACATCCACGAATCGTTTCATTGGGAAATATTTTTGAAAATATCTCCATGCATAATGCCTAATGAATGATTTGTTTTGTTGATAGAAACGGTTGCATCTTTCACTATACCTGTCAAAGCTCTGATGGCATCAATAGTTTCGGGCACAACGATAGCTTGATTATATACCTGATAATTAAAGTAAAGCGCATTGTCTATGACCGTCAAACTATCTACCCATAGACCTACTTCCCACATATCACCGCGAGGCCTTCCTAAATCGCTCATCAATTCTATTGTATGATTTAAGGCGATGAGTCCATCGCTTTCTCTGAGAAAAATAACTCTTGGCGTTTTTTCGAAAACAGCTACTATTTCTTCTTTGGAAGAAGGCCGGGCAAGTTCAACATTCCAACTATGAAAATGACTGGTAGTATGGGCAGCAACTAACGCAACGGTTGAAATTTCAAGTCCGGGTATTACAGTTTGTGCATCGGGTCCCTGGTGAGAAGGTACTGTTGTTTCAGGAACGATGGTATTCATGATTCCCGAATGGTCAGATTCCCACGGGTCAGTAGCTCTGCGAACAAGAACACCATGTCCCTTTTTAAATAATCCGGCATCACGTAATGCACCCATCATACGAACGATGCTTGTTGTATTGCATGAAACGACTCTTGTAGAATCCCTGCCTATAGCAGAGGCATAATTTGCCTGAGCCACAAACGAATGTCCAGTGAGCGAATGTTTTTCTCCGCCCTGGAAAATAGATTTAACGCCGGCTTTTTTATACTTCTCAAAATTGCGAGCAGCTATTTTTTTTGGTGTTGCATCACAAATGACATCGACATTTTTAAGTAAATCATCGATGGTTCCTTTGACATCAATCCCGGATGCTTTCATTTTCTCAAACGTAGCATGATCGAAAGCAAAAAAGGGAAGATTATTTTTTACCCCGGCTTTAATTCGCCAGTCCGTGACCACATCCACAATACCAACTAATGCCATATCATCCTGCAAGGTAATTGCATCCGCAATGCGTTTGCCGATGACGCCATATCCATTAACGGCTACTCTTATTTTAGGCATCATTATTTTTATTTTTTAGAAACTGATTTTACTTTCAACATCTTAGCATTAATTGCAACTACAATGGTGCTCACACTCATGAAGACAGCACCAACTGCCGGAGTCAACAGAATACCCCACTTATAAAGCACACCTGCTGCAAGCGGTATAGCCACAACATTGTATCCTGTTGCCCACAAAAGATTCTGAATCATTTTGCGGTAGGTTGCTTTGCCAAATAAAATCAAACTTGCAATGTCTTTCGGATTACTGTTTACCAATATGATTCCTGCTGTTTCTGCCGCAATATCGCTTCCGCTTCCCACCGCAATGCCTATATCGGCTTGTGCTAATGCGGGTGCATCGTTTACGCCGTCACCAGTCATGGCCACAAACTCTCCCTTCGCCTGGAGCTCTTTAATCTTTTCTAATTTTTGATGTGGAAGCACTTCAGCAAAAAATCCATCCATCTTTAATTCATCGCTTACGCTTTTGGCAACTCTGGCATTATCACCGGTGAGTAAAATGGATTTTATTTTATGGTCGTGAAGGGTTTGTATGGCTTCAGCAGATTCCGGTCTTATTTTATCTCCCAGTGAAATGTACCCTGCTAATTTACCATCCACGATAATGAAAACAATTGTTTCAGCAATGTTGCCTACATAATTTTCGGGTAATGAAATATTATTTTCTTTGAGATAACCTGGGCTTACAACTTTGATATTTTTTCCCTCTACATTTGCTTCAATTCCTTTTCCGGTTATAGCTTTGAAATTATTTGCTTTAGGAATTGTAAGAGAAAGCTCTTTTGCTTTGGCAAGTATCCCTGTTGCAATGGGATGTTCTGAATTTTGCTCTAATGCAGATGCAATGCGGATGATTTCATTTTCATCAAAACCTGATTGTAACGAATTAATTCTTGAAACTTCAAATTTTCCGATGGTAAGTGTTCCTGTTTTATCAAAGATGATGGTGGTGATTTTTCGTGAGTTTTCAAATGCTGTTCTGTTCTTAATGAGCAACCCGTTTTTAGCTGACAGCGTTGTAGAAATGGCAACTACCAATGGTACGGCTAGCCCAAGTGCATGAGGACAACTTATAATTATTACCGTGACCATTCTTTCCAATGCAAATTGAAGTGTCTCACCATATAGCAACCAAAAAGCAAATGTTCCAAAGCCGAGGGTCAAAGCAACGATGGTAAGAACGAGTGCTGCTCTATCTGCAAGCAGTTGTGTTTTTGATTTTGACTTTTGCGCATCGTCCACCAGTTGGATTACTTTGGAGAGATAAGAATCTTTGGCGGCATGTGTAACAGTAACTTTTATGGAGCCATTGCCATTGATAGAACCTGCAATTACTTTTTGGCCTTTTGTTTTTTTTACCGGAACCGATTCACCGGTGATCATGGATTCATTTAAATAACTTTCCCCTTCTGCAATTAATCCATCGGCGGCAATTTTTTCTCCGGGCTTTATAAGAATGATGTCTGCCTCTTTTAGTGAATCTGTTTTTACATCACTGATTTTATCGCCAGTTACAAGATGGGCCTGGTCGGGCATTAGCTGCACAAGCAGTTCCAGTTCACGGGATGCACCTGCAATGGATTTCATTTCAAGCCAATGACCAAGCAACATGATTGTAATTAATGTTGCCAACTCCCAGAAAAAATCTTCGCCCTCTAAGCCAAACACTGTTGCTGCGCTGTATATGTACGCGGTTGAAATAGCCACTGCAATGAGTATCATCATTCCAGGAGCGCGGGTTTTTATTTCATTCCAGAATCCTTTCAGAAAAGGAAAACCGCCATAAAAGAAAACAACAGTGGATAGTGCAAAGGCAACATATTGTGAACCCGGAAATTGCCAGTTTAAGCCCACAAGCATTTGAAGCATTGGAGACAATATCATTATCGGGATGGAAAGCCCCAGACAAATAAAAAATCTTAACCTAAAATCTGCAATCATTTTGTGATGGTCGTGTCCCTGCATTCCCATTGGCGTATTACCGTGTTGCATCTTAGCATGTTCATCTTTGCTCATGTCCATTTTCGGGTCGCCTTTCTTCGAAGATTTGTCCCCGGATGATTCTTTTTCTAATGGTTTTTCGGTACTCCTTTTTGCATGCTCCTCTGCAGTCATGTCCATTTTCGAATGGTCTTCTTTTGCAGATTTTTCTTTGGAAGGTTTCGCCTTATCCGCGCTCATTTTTGCATGCTCCTCTTCGGTCATTTCCATTTTTGTTTCTTCCTTTTGAGGGGAATCTTCACTGGATGATTTGGTTTCCACAGAAGCATCTTCTTTCTTTTCTTCTTTTGGAGTTTCTGTTTTTTCAGTAGTCATTTTTGCATGTTCCTCCTCAGATATGTCCATTTTTTTTGAATCACTTATCTCCGACGCTTCCTCTTTGGAGGATTCTTTTTTCGAAGGATGGACTTCTTTACTGTCCTCTTTAGAAGTTTCCTCCTTTGGGATCTCTGGCTTTGAATCATCAGTTATATTAACAGTGACCTTGGGTTCGTCTTCCGAGCCGGTATGGATGTTGATGATGATGTCTTTCATGTTGGTTGATTATAGATTTGACTCATTCAAGCGTAAAATAGCCTCCTGATATTTCTTTATATTGCTGCCTGATGAGATCCTTGGCAGGAGTGTAAAAACTATTACAGGTGAAAAGCATTTTGCATTATTTTAAAGCATACTTTTTTCGGTCTGGGTAGCATAATGGATCTAGTACTTTTCTTCCATCGAAGCATTGTAAGCACCCCGAACTGCTGCGCTATTGCACTTAGCCCTTTGAAATAGGGCATGCTGAGCCACTTGCACATTTGCTTCCACTCCGGACCATAACTTCAGTGCAGGATCCTGCAAAGCCCTCGAAAAGGAAAATGTTAGAACCCATGGAAGTCTCGATCTGAAGCGTACATGCATGGCGTTCAGACGTTCAGTGGCTAATTCACTAGCCTGACCACCAGAAAGAAATGCAATGCCGGGCACTGAGGCAGGCACTGCATCGAGAAAACACTGAACAGTAGCATCTGCTATTTCTTCCATACTATTTTGTACCGGACAATCTGTACCCGGGAGAACCATATTTGGTTTGAGAATAATGCCTCTGTTATCTACTCGTTGCATACGGAGTTCATTAAAAAGTGTAGAAAGGACTTCTTTTGTCACTTCACCGCATCGTTGTATCGTGTGGGTGCCTTCCATCAAGACCTCTGGTTCAACGACCGGTACCAGATTTGCCTCATGGCATAGCGCAGCATACCGCGCAAGATCTTGCATGTTTGTCCGAATACAGCCGTCAGATGGAATAGAATCGCCAATAGTGATCACGGCCCGCCATTTGGCAAAACGAGCGCCGAGCTGAGCATATTCAGCGAGGCGTTCACGCAAACCGTCAAGGCCCTCAGTCACTTTTTCACCCGCGAAGCCGGCCATTTCAACGGTACCCATATCTACTTTAATGCCAGGAACAATTCCTGTTTGTTGAAGCACTTCTGTCATCAGAGGACCTGCCTTTATGGATTGCCTGATCGTTTCGTCAGTGAGGATGGCTCCGCTTATATATTCGGACAGGTGTGGTGTGGTGATCAGTAACTCACGGTAAGACCTGCGAGCCTCGATGGTTTCCGGTATACCCAGTCGTTCAAAACGTTTATTACTGGTGTCTGTGCTTTCATCCATTGCCAACAGACCTTTATTCCCGGCCAACATTTCGTGCAGTGTTTGTTTTATTTTTTCTGTATTCATTGTCTGCTCATTTTATATGCAATTATTTTGAAATTCGCTGACCATCGGAATTTCGAATTGGTTCAAGTAATACGGACAGAGAAGTGTTTCAATTCGAGTTTGCTACCCATTATGAGCGCAAAGCTTATCGTGATGTGCATACGGGGTCTGAAAACAAAGAGTAAAAAGAATTCCATTTTATTTGAAAGCATAAGCAATGACATCTTCTGCACTAAGAAATTGAATTGAAATCGTATTATTTTGTTTTATGAAATGAGTTGTCTATCCATAAAGACAAAAGATTCTGATCCGGCATCTTTATATGTCTTCTACCATCCGAAAATCTTTTGCCAGTTTAAAAGATTAGAGGCTCCTACTGGACGTTTTAGCAGAATCGGCCTCTAAATATTTCTTTCGTTCATTGTATTCTTCTGTTGTTATCTGCCCGGAAGCATAACGCTTCTGCAGAATATCAAGAGGAGAATCTTTCCTCTTCTTTTGTCCGGGAATATCATAAGGCGTTGCGAAAACCCAGAATAAGAATACAAGCCAAAGGAACCACCATATCAGGTGCATTCCCCCAAAGTGATAACCATCGTAGAACATGATTTGTGAATTTTGATTGTGAATTGAACTAATTTAATTTCTCATTAGCCGTGTTCTGGGTATTGGTCAGAATACATTTAATTGAGCTGCCCTAAGTTCCTGTAAACCTAATGCTTGTGCAACTGAAGCTAAAGGCCACGCTAATGCAAGAATTATCAGCATAGTCATAATGTGTAGTCCTAATGTGCAGATTATTGTTCTCGATTTTTATTGCGTTTCACCAACTTAACAATCAGCAATACCACAAAAATCAGAATAATAAAGCCATAAATGTAATGCCAAGGAAATCCTATACCATATCCCCCTGGATCGTTTGCCATATCCATTTTACCCTCCTTTTTTTAATTTATTAATGAAATATATTATGTTTCTTTTATTGATTAGCACCCTTTTCTACAAGTCAAACACCCACAATAGCAATGAAGCTAATTATCCAGCCGAATCCCATTCTCCATCCCATAGCCCAAATCCAGGAATTATTGTGCATCATTTTATTTATCTTTTGTGCTTTAAGTAAAAGAGAGAATGAGATATTATAAGGATATTGGTGCTCTAAGTTCTGTTATGGTATAACCCGTATTGCTCAACGCCTCTTGCAACTTATCCGCTTTAAGCTCTTGCGAAGAAGTAATTTCTGCTTCCTTCTTTGCTAAGTCAACTTTTACGGATGTTACACCGGGAACAGCGGACAATTTCTTTTTAACTGTGGAAACACAGCCGCCGCAACTCATGCCACCGATATGGTAGGTATGAATGATTGAATTTTCCATAATTTTAAATTTTGATTGTTTTTGATTAGAATGATTACAATAAAATCTGCCATTCCTGCTGCCGAATTATTTAAGCAAACCGGAACGGCAAAGGTTTTTATGCAGCTACCAAACTCATGGCTCTGCATTCTTTCGCACACTTGCGACAAGCTTCTGCACATTTTTTGCAATGCGCCAAGTTTGAATGTTTATCACATTCAACTGCACAAGCATCACATATTTCGGCACATTCCTCCAACAAATGAGCGGCATGTTCTCCGCCAATGCTCATCAGGTTAGCTGCTGCGAAACAAATCGCAGCGCATTCCCGGTCAAGTTGGATACACTTGGCAAGTGTTTTAATGTCGTTCTCATGCAAACATTCTGTTGCACAATGATTGCATTCTACTGCACATGCAACACAGGCATCTATGCAGGATTGAAATTTTTGATGGCTCATTTTACTCAGTATTTAAAACTTCTTCAGTTTCGCTGTTGCCCGCTCTTCAGTTCCGCTGTTGACCGGTGTAGTTAGTTTTTCTTGACCAGTACCATTTCGCATTTGGGACATTTGCCAGGTTTGTCTGAGTTAACTTCCGGATGCATTGGGCAGGTATAAGTCGCTGTGCTCATATTTTCGTGGGAATTGGATTTTACATTTTGGAGTAACGCTCCCTTCTTATTTTCTTTCATTATTTTGATTTTAAAAGATTAATTATTTGGTTAATTTATTTTTGACAGGTGTGATGATGTCCTTGTTTATAAAAATGATCGTTAACTCAGCTAAATTGTGTTCCAGTTCTTTAACAGTCGCCTTGGTTTTGTTTTTAAAGTCCTTCCAGTCAGCTTTTTTAACTGCTTTGTATTCATTCATATTCTTTTTCAAAGACAAAATGTCTTTCTTGAGCCTTGTGAACTCTTTTTTTGTGTTTACGTTCAATACTGTTTTGGCTGACATGAAATTTATGGTTTAATTGTTTATTTTATGATACATTTCGAAGGGTTTTATGATCCTGCAATTTTCGTGTTTTATTTTTTGAAGAGGCATTATATAAAACAGCAATGCTTGCCCCCACTAGCCATCCGATGATGAACCACTCCACCACTCCTATCAGCGCTTCACCGATGGGCATAGTTGTTTTTCTGACTATGGATGAAAGATCAAGTCCGTGCATTAGGTTATTCAGGAAAGCAATGGTCGTTTCAGCAGTTGTAAAACTCAATACCAGAATGCACCCTGCATATAATATTGCGAGGGTTGTGCCGCATGCAAAACCAAATGATCTGACGTTAATGTGATTCATGGCTTACCTCTTTTTGGTTTTGGTCTGAATGTTCGTGCCCCTGATGAGACTGGTGACCACGCATCATTGTGATGTGGCAGAGAAACATAACAACAATAAAAATAAAAATGGTATAATTTCCTGTTACCCCGAATAAGGGTAGAATGAATATCAGCAGCAATGGAAGCAGGCAACCGATGATCATCCAAATCGTATGTTTGTTCATATTCTATGCGGGCTTAAATGGCTAGATATGGTACATGATTTTAATTAACATGGACGAAAAATTGGTTGCAGTAGCAGGTTGAATGCTTGATCATTAGGATTGTAATGTGAGTAAATTACTTCTATTCATTTTTAGGATGTTCATGGGTTGGATCGTTTTTTGATCCCATATTCATATTGTTCATATCACATATGCCTTTCATCGACTTCATCACATTTGGGTGCGATTGCATGCTGCCCATCATCATTTTGCGCATTGACTCGTTAGTATCACACATTTCCATTGTTTTGCCCATCATCATTTTGCACATGGAAGTATCTTTAGCGCACATACTCATCATGTTGTCCATCGTCATATTCATCATACTGGGGTCGCTCATCATGCTTTGACCCATCATTCGTTTAGAGCTATCACTTTTCATTATTTCGTTCATCATTTCTGTCATGTAGGGTTGATGATGAACAAGGGCTACGAGGATGTCTTTTCGTTGATGATCGTCTTTGAGACATTGGTCGGCAGTTTGTTTTGGGTTGCAGCCTAGGAGTAAACTCGTAGCTGCGGCTAAAAAAAATGAAAGAAATAAAACATTTTTCATGATTAAGATATTTATCGGTTAGTTAAATGTTCAACAAATTTAATTTGATGTGGCAGCCGTTTGATGATTTTTGTCAGTTTATAGAAAATATGGGTTTAAAGCCATAATGGTTTATCGATGATCATTACTCGGGTTTCTAAGGATGATTTTGTAAATGACTCATGGTATTTTGTTATTTAGTGTCATCTTCAAGCCAGCTATTTTCCATTTCTCAGCTCAGCTCTTGATGCGACAATGGATTGGAGATGTGCAATATTAAATAAAATGGATAGAGCGTGCGAACGAGTTCATTCTATAAAGATGAATAGAATTATATAGAAAAATGTTACAAAATCCTAGAAATAAATTACATATTTCCCACATTTCAAAATTTAGGCTGGCGTATCAACTGACATTATTTCCTTCTTTTGATGAGTCCAAAAAGGTCAAGTAATAACTGATTTTAAAATGATGGCTGCGTTCATGATGGTTTCTCTCTCAATTGCGCTTCACTTAAATGCCTGTAACTATTCTCTACCATCACAATCCCATCATCGACGATGACACCTATCGCCAGGGCAATGCCGGTCAGTGACATGATATTGGAAGAAAGACCAAATTGATTGAGAAGGATAAAACTGGCCGACACCGATATAGGAATTTGGATAAGGATAATCAGGGCACTCCGCCAATGGAACAGAAATATCAAGACGATAATGGAGACACTGATGAATACCTCAATCAATGTTCCCTTAACGGAGCTGATCGCCTCCTCAATCAAACTGCTTCGGTCATAGGCAAAATCGAATTGTATGCCCTCGGGTAATCCTTTCTGTACCTCATTCATTTTAGCTTTTACACTTTGAATGACCGCGTCCGCATTTTCACCATAGCGCATCACCACGATACCTCCCACTTTTTCCCCTTCCCCATTCTCATCAAATATCCCATAACGGATGTCACCCCCCATCTGAACTGAACCTACATCTTTGACGCGTATCGGTACGTTATTGGACGTGCTCAGTGAAATGTTTTCAATTTCACCAATCGATTTAATATAGCCCAGTCCCCGAACGATATAGGATTTATCACTCATTTCAAATTTCCGTCCGCCGACATCATTGTTGTTGGCCTTGACAGCTTTCAGTACATCCATCATGGAGAGGTTATAATAATTCAGTTTGACCGGATCAATGATCACCTGGTATTGTTTTTGAAACCCGCCAAAAGAAGCCACTTCACTGACGCCGGGTACGGTCTGCAAGGCAAACTTAATATACCAGTCCTGTAAGGCTCGTTGTTCACCAAGATTATATCCTTTGGCATCAAGTGTGTACCAGAAAATATGACCTACGCCGGTTCCATCGGGCCCAAGAGTTGGTGAAATACCTTCAGGCAGTAATTTTTGGGCAAAATTTAATCGTTCGGACACGCGGGTCCTGGCCCAATAAATATCAACGTTATCTTCAAATACGAGATAGACGAAGCTCATACCAAACATCGATGCTCCCCTGATGTTTTTTAGTTTGGGAACTCCCTGCAGATTCGCGACGAGTGGATAGGTGACCTGGTCCTCAATCACCTGTGGACTCCGCCCCATCCATTCCGTAAATACAATGACCTGGTTTTCGGACAAGTCGGGTATGGCATCAACTGGATTATGTTGCACTTCATAAAGGCCCCACCCAAATATACTCGCTGAAACAAGTAGGACCAGGAGGCGGTTTCGCAAAGAGAAGGCTATGAGATTCTCAACCATGGTATCGTCAATTATTTCTTTTTCATTTCTGATAGTTCCATTCCGCATACCGGGCAGTTGCCTGGTTTGTCAGAGATCACTTGCAGGTCCATGGGGCATTGATAAAATGTAATGCCACTTTGTAATTTGGTCGTGTCCAAAGTGAATGTTTGGGCGTTGTCCGAATTGGATGGTGGATTTTTGGTAGTGGAGTTGTTGCAAGCCCCGAGCCAACCCGATAGGGCCAATCCAAATACAATAATTGCTTTTTTCATTATACTAATTTTTATAGGTTACATTTTCATCCCCGGCATATCTCCATGGCCTTCCATGGGGTTGGCCCCTTTCTTGAAGATATACTCACTGTTGAGTAAATAAGCGCCTGTGACAACCACGACGTCACCAAGGTGTAATCCTTCCAGGACCTCAATTTGTCGACTATTCTGCATGCCTGTGGTTATCATTTTATTTTCAAATACCCCATCCGGATTAAGAATCCATACATTGGCACCTTGACTATCCTGCATGACCGCATCAATGGGGAGGACCAATGATTTATTCCTTTTGGTTTCCAAGGTGATATTGGCCAGCATACCCGGCTTGATATCCATCGATAGATTGGTAATCTGAAATCGTGCCAAGACAAATCGTTCAGGCGACTGAATCTCCGGACTTATAAAAATCACTTTGCCACGATACAAAGTTTCACCAGAAGCAGGAATTGAAAAATTGGCGATAGTACCTGGTTTGACGTAAGGCAGATAGGGCAGATATACCTGGGCTTCCACCCAAAGAGATCTGAGAGATGCGAATCGGAAAAGCGTACTCCCCTCAGATACGTAGGCACCTTCTGCTATTGATAATTCAGTTATAAATCCATCAGTGGCCGAGTACACAGGCATAGAGCGGATCACCTGTTTTGACGTCTTGAGGGTATTGATTTGTGATTCACTCATGCCATAAAGAAGAAGCTTATTTTTAGCGGAGGCCACAAAGGGTGCGGCGGCATAAATATCCGATGAGACCGTATTTTCTTTTTGGGTAGCCAGAATATATTCCTGTTGGACGGTATTTAAATCTTCACTATATATTTCATAAAGGAGTTGCCCTTTGCGGATATAGTCCCCAATATTTTTTACGGCTAAATTTTCGATCCGGCCTTGCACCCTTGCACTTATAGCCTCGGTTAGGTTTTGATCAAAGGTAACCTGTCCGGTAAGCGTAATTTCTTTGGCAATCTCTGCAATGCGCAAGGTATCATAAGTGATATTGGCTAATTTTATTTGCTGTTCACTGAGTTTTATTTGACCTGCTACAAGATTATTCTTTTTTACCTTAATCAATTGCATGTGGCAAATTGGGCAATTACCTGCTTTATTCTCAATGACCTGGGGATCCATCGAGCAGGTGTAATATTCATCCGGCCCTGCCATTTCGGCATCGTCCTTGGTGTTGATGCACGAGCTGATCAGTATTAACGATGTTACCAATAACAAAATGAGTGGCGGATGTATATTTTTATTCTTGCTGGCCATTGTAGTTGGTTTGAATAAAGCTTTCACTATCCACTAAAAATTGCGCATTTTGAGCTATTTCATCTTCAAGGGTAAGACCGCTCAGGATCTGTATCAAAGAGTCTGTGACAATCCCTGTTTTAATAGGATGAGCGATGAAATGTGCATCCCTTTTAACAAATACGATTTGCCTTTGACCGAGGTCAATGACAGATTTGCGGGGAAGCCACATTCCCTTTATTTCTGCCGGTATAATTTTAGCGGAGAGTATTGTTCCGATTTTCAGGTAAAGGTTTTCAGCATTGGAAAGATATACTCTTGCTTTTATCGCGGAGGCGTTTTGTCCGGCAACAGGTTCAATGAAATTGATTTTGGCGTTAATAATTTTATCCGGGTTGGTCTCGGCTGAAATTGAAACGTCAGCACCCGTATGAATCAACGAAGCATCTTTTGGAAAAATATTGAGCACAGCCCATACCTGATTGGTGTTGTATACGGCAAAAAGAGCCTCACCATTCTGTACATACATCCCTTCCTTCAGCGTCAGAGCAGATGTAGAAGAAGAAGGAAGATTTTCAATTTGAACCATGGAAGATGAGGAGGCTGGACGGTTCATACTGGAACCCATTCCACTATTTGATGTGGGCGTTATGGAATTACTTTCAACAGCAGTGCCTATGTCGTGGATGTGCCCCGTATACGGACTGTACAAAGGCAAGGGATTTATGATTTGTTTTGTGGATTCAATTTGTCGGAGTTGATCAGATGTTAATCCAAGCAATTGTAATTGCGCTTTGGCGGATTGGATAAGCGCTGCGTCTTGACCGGCTTCGAGGAGTAAAAAAACAAGGTTTTGTTGCGCAGTTACGATTTCAGGACTGTATATATCCATGATGCGCTGTCCTTTTATAACGGGGTGAAAGTTGTAGCGCACATATAATTTTTCAACTCGTCCGCCAAATCGCGCGCTAATCGTATGAAGTAGTCTGGGGTCATAGGATATCACCCCTGTCGCTTGAATAAGGGGTGTGATCGATTGTATGACAGGTACGATCGTGTTTATATCACTGTATACAGTTTGGTTTGTAGGCTGTACTAATTCGCCTAACTCACTAGCTTTACTAGTCGGAATGTGTCGATGGGTATCCTGCCGGCTGCAAGAAGAGATAGAAATGGCTACTACTCCACAGATCCATAGCAGGTCAGCCATGATGACATGTTTCCTTTGCATGCAGTTACCGTATTTCCAATTCTTTCTCATAAGATACTTGTAATTTCAAAAGGATATTCAACTGATCAAGTTCATTGATTTTTGCCATACGATACATTTTCAAAGCGTCCAGCACCACAAATAAATCTTCAGTGTTTTGCTCGTACGCTATCATAGAAGACTGATAACTTTTAAGATAGGACGGAATAATATTTTCCCGGTAATTGGAAAGCTGTTGTTTGGTATATAGGATCTGGGATTGAATAGAGGTAATCATTCCCAAGGATTCATTGATCAGGGCTTGCTTTTGAAAATCAATCGCGTTGGCCTTATGATCTAATCCTTTGAGATTGGCGGTATATTCTTTTCTGGCCCAGGGCGCAATCGGAATCGTGATCATACCCATGGCCGAAAACCGATTGGGCATAGCCCCAAGTGATTGCATGTGACTCATCGAAGCCCCGAATTCAGGCAGGCGTTTCGATTGTTCGTATTGTTGCTGCAATCTTACCAGAGCAATGGAGGCATCAAATTGTCGGATGTCACTTCGTGACGATGAAATCAAAGAGGTATCAGGCAGTACCACCTCATAGTCCTTAGGCGTCAATGTGGTGTCGATATTAAGAGGCATATAGGTATCCGTAATCATGAGGGTATGCAAGGACACACTTTTCATATTCATATCACTCATGACCATAGTTTCCATATTGCGGAGTTCATACAAATCAGCTTGTGCTTTGTAGATATTATTGAGTTTCTCCCGGTTGTACGTGTAACGAAGCTGCGCCACTTGGGAGATGTAAGTCAGTAGCGAATCGAATTGAACCAAGGCATCATATTTCTTTTTTAACACGATCCATGCATAGTAATTTTCTTTCGCGAGCGCAAATAATTCATTTCGTGTGGCCGTTTTGCCCTCGGCCTCAACGGAGGCCATCCCCAGCATATAGTTTAAGTTTGCTTTTTGTTTTCTAGGATTGGGAATCATCTGCTCCCCGGTGATCATCAACATACCATCTCTGATGCGCTGATAAGGTGATTGCCATAAACCCATCGAGAGCGAAGGAGGCATCCAACTCTTGGCCCCTGCAGCAAATTCTTTTGAGGCCTTGATTTGCTCATCATACATGCTTAGCATTGGATTATTTCTTTCGATTCGGGCTAATATTGTGTCAAGGGCGAGCCCCTGGGTATAAGCTGCCAAAGAGCAAAAAGTAAAAAGGAAAAGCAGGATGGTTTTATAAGTCTTCATGGGTTCCTGGGAGTATGATTTTACCTTGATGTTTTAATTCTCTTTCTTTTACCATTTCATAAATAATAGGTGTAACTAATAACACGTAGATGGTTGAAGTGATCACGCCCCCAATCAAGGGAATCGTTATAGGGAGCATGACATCACTACCTGTACCTGTAGCCCATAGGATAGGAACAAGACCAAAAAGGGAAACGGAAACGGTCATTAGTTTTGGGCGTAAGCGCTGCACGGCTCCATTTATAATGTACTCGCGCAAATCCCCTTGTCTGATAGAGGCTGATGAATTGCCTTTAGCAGCCACTAATTTTTCCATGTACTCATTCAGGTAAATGGTCATCAACATGGCCGTTTCAATGGCTACGCCAAACAGGGCGATAAATCCGACTGCAACGGCAACCGACAGATTTACGCCATAGAAATACACCATAAATACGCCCCCAATTAATGCAAAAGGAACGGTTATCATAGTGATTAAAGCTTCTTTAAGCGATTTGTAGGTGAAATACAATACCATGAAAATGATGACTAACACAATCGGCATGATGAGTGAAAGTGTTTTGTTTGCCCGGATCTGATTTTCCCATTGACCGCTCCATTCAATATTGTACCCTTTTGGAAGTTTCGTAAATAGGGTATTCAGTTTGTCTTGTGCTTCCTTTACTGTACTTCCCAAATCTCTGTCCCTGACATTGAAAAGTACCGTCCCCCTCAACATGGCATTCTCCGAATTGATCATAGGAGGGCCTTCCGAAATGGTGACTTCTGCTACAGCAGAAAGAGGGATGGTTCCATAATTCATCGTCTTGACAGGAATTTGCCTGATGGCATCCAGGCTGTTTCTGTAATCCTGTGCAAACCGGGCATTCACCGTAAAGCGTTCCCGACCCTCGATGGTTGTTGTAAGATTCATACCTCCAAGAGCCGTTTCAACATACATATTGACATCATCCACACTCAAGCCATATTTGCCGATTTCATCTTTCTTTACACTGACATCTACATATCTCCCACCAGTGATTGGTTCAACATATAAATCTTTGATGCCATTGATTCCTTCCAGTTCTTTTTTCAACTTTGTCGCCAGGGCATAGATAGAATCGAGGTTTTGCCCATAAATTTTTACACCTACGTCGGTTCGGATTCCTGTAGAAAGCATATTGATGCGGTTGATGATCGGTTGGGTAAAACCATTGACCACACCAGGGATCTGAAGTTTAGCATTGAGTTCATTGATGATATCATTTTTGGATAAACCGGTCCGCCATTCAGATTTAGGTTTGAGGAGGATGATCGTTTCAATCATGCTGATCGGCGAATTATCTGTGGCGGTGCTTGCACGACCTGCTTTGCCCAGCACATTTTGGACTTCGGGAACGGATTTAATAATTTTATCCTGAACCTGTAAGATGCGTTTCACTTCGGAATTCGAAACATCCGGCAGCGTGACCGGCATAAAGAGAATGGATCCCTCATCTAACGGTGGCATAAATTCAGAACCCATCCGTAACATCATGGCTACCCCGATCACAAGGGCGATGATATTTATGCCCAGAACGGTTTTACGCCAACGCAAACACCACGTTAAGACAGGGGTATACATTTTTTCTAAAATGCGTGTTACCGGATTGGCCCCTTCAGGTTTGAGCTTACCTTTAAGAAAGTAAGAGATTAATACCGGTGCTAGCGATATGGCCAGGAAAGCATCAATAATAAGTATAAAAGATTTCGTCCAGGCCAACGGATGGAAAAGTTTACCCTCGATACCTGTGAGCAGAAAGACCGGAAGAAAGGAAGTGATGACCACAATCGTGGAATAAAACACACCCGGTCCCACTTGTTTGGAGGACTTTTCAATAATTTTTAGCCGTTCTTTTTTATCCATGAGTCTATTTACAGCAATCCTTTTTAAAGAAATTCCTAAATCCTTGCCACACCTTTTTCAGCGTAGCCATAGACCAGAAGCGATGTGTGTTTGAATGACGAAACGTGTCCATTTTCCATGTGGTTAATGCGTAAGCAATAGGTTGTACTTTGCATAAAATACAAACAGCCGAACATCTGGGCTGATGATGGCTTGCCAATTAACTAACGGAAATCAAATCAGAAAAACCTCATGGAGCAACCAGAGTTGTTGCCCTGAAGGTAGGTCGGGAGGATGTAGGTAATGGTATAGATTGCCTGAAACCAGGTAAGACAGCAGATCCAATTTCCACGGAAGAAAAGGAGGTGTCGTTTGCAATCCTTTAGAAAAGCCTAATGCTAAGGCAGGCATCTTATACTGGTTGTCATTTAACTTAATGACAGTGGTTTTGTCTTTACAGCAATCCTTTTTCATCGGCATTTTACCGCAAGGACAGCCAGGACCGGTATGATGAAAAAGTGATATGGAAGCCAACTTACCGCCACAGTAGTGTGCTGTCAATGATACACCAATAGCCGGCATCATATAACAGAATAAAAGCAGTACAACGATGACTCGTTTCATATATAAGCCTAAATTACAGAAATTACATTTACAGTGTATATAAAATTAATCTCCGAATTCGCGGGAGGATATAGAAGGCGTGTATTCAGGTCCCCAAGTCCATTTCTCTAAATTCTTTAATATTGGCTCTTTACCCTAATAAGAGGTGGACGATTTGTCTCATTATGGCTCAAAAACAATATATTTGAATTTCCATAAATGACCGCTTCCTACCTTGTGAAGGCTGCAAGGCTACTACGGATAGCATCAGCCACCTCTTGGAAAGGGAAAATAGGAGGTACAAATGCATGCAGAAAGCATCAGTTTTGATCTAAAGAGTACTAGATTATAAAAATATCATTGAACTTATAAAATTTTTATCATATGTTAAACAGATTTCTATTCATTGTATTCATTGCTCTTTGTGGCAATGGGATGAATGCGCAAACGACGGTGACCCTGCACATGGATCAGAAGCTTGGTGATGTGCCTTTTGCCTTCAACCAGGTCATACAGGTTGAAGCAGGATATTTTTATAATGTTACCCGTCTTCAATATTATATTTCTGAAATAAAACTCACGCACGACGGGGGGCAAGTTACTCCGCTGCCAGATGTGTATCTGCTGGTTAATCCTGCATTAAAATCTGACTTTCTATTGGGTAGTTATCCGGTAACACATCTGGAAGGAATCCAGTTTTCAATAGGTGTTGACCAAGCCCATAATCACCTGGACCCCGCCACCTATTCCTCCCAACATCCGTTATCGCCTCAAAATCCTTCAATGCACTGGGGTTGGGCCTCAGGTTATAGATTCATAGCCTTCGAAGGATACTCCGGGGCTAGCGAAAACAGTCTGCCTGATAACTTTCAAATACATACCGTAGGTGATGCAAATTACCAAACACTAACCCTGCCTTTAAATGCTGAAGCCGTTGGTGATCAGATCACAGCTGAAATTACCGCTGATTATCATCGCTTACTTGACAATATGAGTGTATTGGGAGGCGTCATCTCACACGCAGCAACTGGGCAGTCCAGGACTATTGCAGAAAATGCACGAAATATGGTTTTTACAACAGATGTCCAGACAGGTATTGTTGAACCAGGTGTGAAGGGAAAGTTGAGCATAAGTCCTAACCCTGTATCAGAACAGGCTTTAATAACATATCAATTTCCGGATCAAAAAAAGCTGACGCTCACCATTACTGATATGAACGGAAGGGTATTTCATACAGAGGCATTACCTGAAGTAACTGGCAGCAGCCAGCTTCCGGTTCATTTACCATCAGGGCTTTATCTCGCATTGATCAAAGGAGGCGATCGAATCCTTGCTAATGAAAAATTTATTGTGCAATAATTTTACTGGTCAAAATGGGAGTGAGCATCCTCAAGAATAGGATTTAATAAGAATGAAATATTTCGTTTTCATTTATGTGTTGATATTGTTCGCCTCCTGCCGGGAAGACATGGACGATGTGAAAGAAGAATCTGTGGCGGATATTCCTCAAGGATTTCCACTAATTGAATTTCCCCAAGACAATGAATATACACCTGAGCGCTGGTCTCTGGGAAAGCGATTGTTTTTCGATCCTATATTGTCAAGGGACAGTACCCTCTCATGTGCGTCGTGTCATAAGCCGGAACTTGCATTCAGTGATGGGCTGAGTTTAGCGAAGGGTATTGAGGGTAGGATTGGAATGAGAAATGCCCCTACGCTGGCTAATGTGGCCTATCAACCCTACTATACATTTGAAGGGGGAGTACCCACGCTTGAGATGCAAGTATTAGTGCCTGTTCAGGAACATGCCGAATTTGACTTTAATATCCTGTTAATTGCGGAAAAATTAAACACCAATCCATCTTACGTAGCGGAAAGCTGGCTGGCATATGAAAGAAGCCCTGATCCATTTGTCATCACCCGGGCCCTGGCCACTTTTGAAAGAACGCTGATAAGCGGCCATAGCCGTTACGATGATTTTATCCATGGTGATGAGCTTGCTTTATCCCCGATAGAGAAAAAAGGCAAGGATTTGTTTTTTAGTGAAAGGACAAATTGCGCTCAATGCCATGCAGGGTTTAATTTTACAGATTACTCCTTTAAAAATAACGGACTGTACGATGAATATCCAGACCTAGGCCGATTCAGACTGACAGGGCAGGATGAGGATCTTGCTTTATTTAAAGTTCCCTCGCTCCGGAATATAAGTATTACACCTCCTTATATGCATGACGGCACGTTCAATGACCTTGGTGATGTCATTGAGCATTATAATGAAGGAGGCAAGAGCCATCCTCAAAAATCTTCATTGATCCATGAACTTCACCTGGATGAAAATGAAAAATATGCACTTGAAAAATTCCTTGAAAGCCTGACAGATGATGCCTTTATTACGAATGTCAAATTCAGAAATCCATGAATAAAATAATCTTGTCTGTATTGCTCGGAAGCTCCATGATTGCAGGATTGTCTTTGCTGACATCATGCAATGGGGATGACACTCCTTTAGTGCAATACGATCCCACGCTTTATAATTTAAATTTTGGCGCATTTCCTTCCCCGGACCTCTCAGACAATGTCCCGACCAATGCTGGGGTGCTTTTAGGGCGTATGTTGTTTTATGAAAAGGCACTTTCGAAGGATGGGACCCAGTCCTGCGCCGACTGTCATCAGCAAAAGGACATGTTTTCAGATATTCGTCCATTCAGTATAGGCGTAGAAGGCTTGCCTGGAAAAAGGCAGGCCATGGCCATATTCAATCTTGCCTGGCATACAAGTGGCATGTTCTGGGATGGCCGCGTACCACTGGTCAGGGACCAGGCACTTAAACCTATCCAGGATCCTTTGGAAATGAATGAGTCGCTTCCTAATGTGGTCAGCAAACTAAGTACCGAACAAAAATACCGGGACCAGTTTGCCAGGGCTTTCGGTGACCATGAAATAACTCCGGAAAGAATTGGCCTGGCTATCGAACAATTTGAGTTTACGATGATCTCAAATAATTCAAAATATGACAAATCGCTCCGGGGTGAAGTTGTATTGAGTCCCAGCGAGGAGCACGGGAGGCTTTTGTTTTTTACGGAAGTTGATCCCTTCCAGGGCGTTAAAGGAGGAGAATGCTTTCATTGTCATGGAGGATTTAATTTTACCAACAATGAGTATATGAATAATGGCCTAGATGAAGATGCTGTGTTTACGGATTTAGGCCGGTTTGATGTCACCAATAACCCTGCCGACAAAGCAAGATTCAAGGTGACAAGCCTGCGCAATATCGCATTGACTCCGCCCTATATGCATGATGGAAGATTTACGACACTGGAACAAGTGATTGAGCATTACAATACAGGTGTAAAAAATTCTTCTACGGTCGATGGAATACTTTTTCATAATCTCGATCCTGGTGGACTGCAATTATCGGCTCAGGATATAGCTGACTTAGTTGCCTTTTTGCATACGCTTACGGATGATGCGTTTATGAATGACGAGCGATTTTCAAACCCATTTTAAATCACATGTGTCCAAAATAAATTTGGAACACCTATGGCTAAGCATTCCATGCTACATATGTTACTTTTTTCATTGCCAAAAAAGTAACCAAAAAGGCTAGTCACGCTAAAAACTCACTTTGGCTTCCTGTCATTTGTTAGCATTCTGTTTTGCCTATGGCTTTGGCGTGCCCTGTAATCCTCCTTTTTCCTCTTACGGAGGGAAAAAGGAGGCCGCCTTATCGTTCAGACAGTTTAGCGCGACAGGATCTACCTCTTCGAAATGTTTCATTCGAGATCTTTGGAGTTGAAGCCCGATTAATAGCTCTTCCCTACTTCATGTTATGGGATATAGTGGCAATTTGACCCATTTTCTGAAAGAACAACTTGATTAACAGTTGTCTTTCAAAAGTAAATTGAATATTTTGGACAGCTTTGATTTTAAATACTATACCGAGTTCTATATTCCGGATCGAAAATGCTTGATAATTTTCTCCGCATGGTCCCTTGCATTTTCAATAAAAAATTTATTGGTGCACATGCCACCACATACGACGCCGGCAACGTATAATCCCGCGATATTTGTTTCGTGCGTATCGGTGTTATAGACGAGTTCGGTATCAGGTTGATGGGTGAGTTGGATGCCGATTTTTTTCAGCCAATCAAAATTGGGTTGATATCCGGTCATGGCCATGACGAAATCATTGGGAACTGATATCGGACCTTCCGGGGTAATTATTTCTATGGTATCGGGCGTAATGGAAGCGACTTTGCTATTAAAGTAAGCTTTGATAGATCCTTCTTTGATCCGGTTTTCGATATTGGGTTTGATCCAGTATTTAACTCTTTCACTGATCTTGTCTTCACGGATGATCATCGTGACCTCGGCGCCTTTGTGCCAGAGTTCGAGTGCCACATCGCAGGCGGAATTGGCTGCACCTATGACTGTGACTTTCTGGTCCACATACGGATGAGGTTCGTCATAATAATGCAGCACTTTAAGAAGTCCTTCGCCAGGGACATTCATCAATACGGGTAGATCATAGAAACCTGTGGCTACTACAACGGCTTTGCCTGTATACGTTGATTTATTCGTGATCACTTTAAAGTGGCCTTCTTCTTTTTGTACATCAAGCACTTCTTCATAGAAATGTGCATTGAGTTTCCAACTTTCATACACTCTTCGATAATACTCCAATGATTCACGACGGGTTGGTTTTTCATCATGACTTACAAACGGAACATCTCCGATCTCCAAAAGAAGTGAGGTGGAAAAAAAAGTCATGTTGGTCGGAAAATGAAAAAGCGAATTGACCAGCATCCCTTTGTCGATGATGAGGGCGTCGAGTCCTGCGCGTTTTGCTTCGATAGCGCAGGTCATGCCGATAGGACCTGCGCCGATGATGATGAGGTCGTGCATGGTGCAAAGCTAAGGAGAAAGGCTGAGGCTAAGGCGACTAAGGCGAAGGCGACTAAAGCGAAGGTTATAACTAAGGGGAAGAAGGCGGTGAAGATGAGATTTAGAATGATTCAGGATTGTATACTGTAAGACACAAATCGAGATTCAACCATTAGATCAGCATGTGCAAGAGTGTCAAGGAAAAAATATTCAAAACGATCCAGCTCTTCTATGTAATGCCCCAGGCCATGTTCCTTTGTACCCACCCAGATATGTCCCTGTTGGTCCTTCATTATTCTATGGACTCCATAAGCATGACCGGTCCCCTGACTGGGATGAGGATACCGTTTCACCTTGCCGGTTTGTAAATTATATTTGGAAATACCCTGATAGAATCCTGCCAACCAAAGGTTACCGTTATTATCTTCCACCAGGTCGGTGATGACATTGTCCGCGATCGTATTGGTGTCCGCAAAATCAGAAAAGAAAATTTCATATCGCTTGCCATCAAATCGCACTAGACCTGAGCTGCTCCCAATCCACAGATATCCATCACTGCTTTGGCAAACCGAATAATAGAGTGAAGCCGGAAGTCCATTGTTATTGCCATAGGCCAGAAAGTCACCTATGCGATGCTGGCTATATCCCGTCAATGTGATGAAAAGGATACCTCCTGTAAGGATAAAATTTTTCAATTTGAAAAACTTTCTTTGCTGACTATGGGATATTAAATACACATCGGATTTTGTGACTACTTTATTCAAATGTACCGATTCTTCATGTAGGTATAGTATTTGCCTAAACTTTGCCTCAGCCTTCGCCTTCGCCTCAACCTTCGTCTTATATTCAGCCGTAAACTTTATTTTCTGGAAATATCTCCCCATTCAAGGAATAAGCTATTTTTGATCGTCAGAGACGAATATGCATAACCTGAACACTGAACCGTATACTCTTTACGTCCCTGCTAAGATGAAGCACGGTTCCTTGATAAAAAATTCCTACAACTGTTGACTCAAGTACTCAAGTTTAACCAGGCCGACTTCGATTCTATATCAACGAAGGAATGGATAGTTACCAATGGTATAGGTGGATACGCTTCTTCCTCCATCTGTGGCGCTAATACCCGTAGATATCATGGACTGCTTGTCGCTTCCTTTAATCCTCCGACAGACAGAAAAGTATTGGTTTCGAAGATGGAAGAGAAAATTATTTCTGCCAGGGAAGAGTTTTATATATGTTCCAACGCCTATCCTAACACCATTCATCCAGAGGGATATCACTACCTGACTTCTTTTAGCAGAATGCCACTTCCTAAAAGTGTTTTTACCAATGGCAAACATACTGTATCCAAAACAGTATTTATGCGATATGGAAAGAATACGACTGTAGTTGAATATACAAATGAAGGTGAAGAAGCCCTCTTACTCGAATTAACGCCTTTGCTGGTCTGCCGGGATTATCACCAATTATTTACAGAAAATAATCAATGGACATATGATACCAGAAATATCGAGGAGAGACTTGTAGAGATAAAACCAGACAACTACAGTCCGCCTCTTTTTTTACGTTTTACAGCAGGTATTTTTTATCCGGAACCGAATTGGTATAACCATTTTGAATACGCTAAAGAAAAGGAACGTGGATTGGATTACACGGAAGACGCCAGAAGTGTAGGCAAGATCAGTTGTATGCTTGCACCGGGCGAGAGTGCCTCCATGATTTTCAGTACTTCGTTGCAGGATATAGAAGGAGATCCGGTCCTATGGAAAACCGAAGAAGAACATCGCATCAAATCACTTGAGCCTAAGCGAAAGACTAAGTTTATAAAAGACCTCATCGTCAGTGGGGATCAGTTTTTGGTCAGGCGGACTACTTCTGATAGTTATACATTGATTGCCGGATATCATTGGTTTACAGATTGGGGAAGGGATACGATGATTGCTATGAGGGGATTGATCATAGCCGCCGGGAAAAAGGAAATTGCTAAATCCATACTCGGGACATTTCTTCAATACCTCGACCGCGGAATGATCCCAAACAGGTTTCCCGATGTGGGAGAAAAACCAGAATACAATACAATTGATGCTTCGCTATGGTTATTTATTGCCCTCCATGATTATTATGAGCAGTTCCACGATATTGAATTTATTCGTTCCGTATTTGGCAAACTTACTCAGATTATACAAGCACATATCTCAGGAACACGGTACGATATCCACGTGACACCGGAAGGCCTTTTATATGGTGGACAACATGGAACACAGTTAACGTGGATGGATGCTAAAGTTGGAGATTATGTAGTAACCCCACGTATTGGTTGCCCGGTGGAGATCAATGCCCTTTGGTTTAATGCCCTTTCTATTTATGTGTCTTTTGGAAATTTGTTAGGTCATCCGGTATCTGTGTATGCAAAAAGAGTCAAGGAATTTAAAATCGAATTCCGTAAGCAGTTTATAAATTCGAACGGATATCTCAATGACGTAGTGATACCCGGCCATGCGCCTGATGAAACGATTCGTCCAAACCAGGTGTATGCTGTTAGTTTGCCTTTTTCTCCTTTAACCTATACAGAAGGTAAGCGAATGCTTAGTATAGTACATCAGCATTTGTATACCGACTATGGGCTTCGATCGTTATCGCCATTTCATGGAGCCTATAAGCCGGTGTTTACCGGAGATCAATGGCATCGGGACAATGCTTATCATCAGGGCACCGTATGGGGTTATCTCTGGGGAGAGTATGCATTAGCCTATCTTCATGTGCATAAGTATTCGCCTGAGGCATGTAAATGGGTGAAGGAGCATGTTAAACAACTGGAGGACCACTTCTATCATCGTGATGGATTGTATGCTATTTCGGAAAATTTTGATGGGGATCATCCGGGTTCAGGGAAAGGATGTATTCAACAAGCCTGGTCTGTCGGAATGACCTTGATGGCGTTGATGGAAGCAAACAAATAGAAATTTTTAATAAAAATTAAAGAAATTTTTTAGTATCTTTAGACGTCATATTAGCTCACCCAAGGAAAGAACAAATGAAACAGTTTATTACGTTTCTAGGTTTTATTTTTTGTACGTACCTGTTACAAGCTCAGGAAATCGATCTTACTACTATCCCTGCTGTGGTGATCGATCAATTTACGCTACTGTATCCTGATGCTAAAAGTATTTCATGGCAGTTGACAAATGATCAGTACCTGGCTGCGTTTAAAAATGATAAAATGAGCACCTCAGCCCTCATCGCTGCTGATGGATCTCTTCTGAAGACTGAAACTGAAATCATAATAACAGCATTGCCGGAACCAGCTTTTGCCTATTTGGATGCACTATTGGATCCTAAAAAAATTGAAATAACCACCATTATTGAGGACCAGGACGGCATCATCACCTTTGAAGCCATGACGGATAAACTCGAATACACCTTTGATGCTGAAGGAAATATGTTAGGTATCAGCGAAGCCATCGTTGGTTCAAGATTTTAGGTTGAGCCGATTTCAATATTTCACGTATTTTTCGACCCTAATTAAAAAAAGTAGAGATGAACAGGCTAATACTATTCGTTGCTGTGTTGTGCGCAACAAGCCAACTTGAAGCTCAATCCATTAAAAAACGTGATGTGCCGGAAGTCGTAACTTCCAAGCTCATCAACCTTTATCCCGAAGCTTCAAAAATCAAATGGGAAATGGAAGATGGTATGTATGAAGGTTCCTTTATTTCAGATAATAAGGAAACCTCCCTATTCATATCCGGTAATGGCACACTGGTCATGACCGAAATTGAAGTTGAAGTTTCCACCCTTCCTGCAGCGATTGCAGACTATGTCAGACAACATCATGCCACCTCAAGCATCACTGAGGCTTCAATAACTACCGATAATGCCGGAGATGTGATTTATGAAGTTGAAGTGGATGATATCGAATATGTGTTTGATAGCACCGGACGGATGTTGAGCCAGGAGGTAGAAGAAGAAGATAAGGACTAGGCACTGGATATCACCCCCTGTTAAGTAAGCGTAGATTGTATCTACGCTTTTGCGTCAGCAAATTTTCAATTTGCGATTTTTAAACTTTGTTTAGCCAAGAAATCACCCGCTGTTAAGCGTAGATTGTATCTACGCTTTCGCGTCAGCAAATTTTCAATTTGCGATTTTTAAAATTTGTCTGGCCAAGAATCTGCTGAAACTGATCTACTTTTATATCACCCGCAGCTGCCTCTCTTAAGTACAGCTCTACGGATAACTCACCCCCGCCCCCTCTCTTTTTTGAAGTTTATTCAAAGGACACAGGCAATACTGGAAGAGAGGGGAGTGTGATTTTTAATGCAACACATGCTTTTGCAAGGCGAGTAGACTTTATTTTTGAAGTTATCCCTTTTGATTTAATGGTTGGTGAGCGTAGTCGAACCACACTATTCACTAAACTGTATCCTAACCAGGTTAAGCTTGTTGTTCCGTTCACTCGGCACGATACACTCTTCATTTGATACCTGGACGCCGTCTCTGAACCTTAGTTTGAGACGTTGATAGTCTGTATTAAAAACGGTCTTTCTTTCAATATTTCCTTTGCCGGTGACTTCATATCCTCCCACCGTGTTTTCCTGTTTGATTTCATCATTGAATAGAAGACGAAGGCGCTCCGGCGTCTTGAATAGAAGAAAAGACGAATACATGGCCCCATCGTCCTGGGAATATTGCTTTTTTCTAAGCACTTGTTTCCAGTGTTCTGTGCCATCCGGATGGAGGGCAAACAGGATGAGGTCTTCAAAATAATAATCGACCCATCCTTCCCGGCCATAGGCTCCATTATCCCGTTGCATAGGCAAACTCGACCGGCGTGAAAACTCTTTGATAAGTTCAGCAACAATGACAACCCCGCCATCTTGTCGGAGTGCTGCTTTTTGCACAGTAAAATCACTCAGCCCTTTAGATACAGCAACACCTCGTCCATTCACCTCCGTCAGCAGGGATTCATCAAAAGGAAGAAAATTCAATTCATGTCGGTCATTCTCATGATAGCGGATAAAATAAAACCCTTTGGCCCTGTTGGTATTTCGCTCTCCACACAAACCTGTGATGACAAGACATTGCTGGATATGATCATACAGAGCGTAAATATCAAATAATTGTACATCGCCCAGTCTGACCGTGTCATGAATCATTTGGTTGACATTTGGCGCTGAACTAAATATATGTAGGTATTGAATTTTTTGCTGGATCCGTTGGGACTTCATCGGCAGGAAAAAATCACCATCATTATTGATCACCAGCGATCTGTAATCTTCCTCCAATTGTTTTCCCGACAAGTTGATCAGTTTAGCCCATAGTACTTCCTGGGTATGCAGATCATAACTGTAGAGTTGTACATCCTGGTTATCTGCTTTGCAAAGTAAGATTTTACTTTTGTCCTCAGATTCTTTCATAAGGAATCTCGGAACAATAAATAAATTTTCGAAGATGACCAGCGTTGATGTATCGACGAGGTTGATATCATGGGCAAAAGATTTGTGGCGGACATAATAGTCGCCTTTCTGCCGCATGCCATACAGGATATGGAAGCGGTCCTCATGCGTCACAATACCTATAATATCAGCCCTGCTTTCGCCCAGAAAAATTTCGCGTTCCCATTTGAGATGCAATTCCTTGTCAAATGCCTGTATGAAGAAAGTATGGCCTTTGTCCCTGAACAAGAGCAGGTCATCTTCGACCCATCCCAGGATGGTATAAGCATAATCATTTCGCAGGATGATTTCCTCCGAGATGGAAATGATCTGAGCCTTTGCACCCGGTATCACCAACCAGGAGACAAAGAAAGAGACAAGTAAAAACCGGATCCTGAAATTGGTCCTCATAGGCGCCAAATTATTTGGTCTTTTATTATAGGTAAGGTAGCCCCAATTATATTAAAACCAAAAAGTACAGAGAGAGTTGTGGGTCTTTTTTGGCCTATTCGTGACAGATGGTGGCTATCCTGTATTTTTACCGCTGAAAAAGCATAAATCATATGAACCAGACACCCCTTATCGAGTGTGTACCCAATTTCAGTGAAGGACGCAGACCGGAAGTCATAGAAGCAATAGCACAGGCCATACGCCAAGTAGAAGGTGTAAAATTGCTCGATATTGATCCGGGCAAGGCTACCAATCGGACCGTCATGACCATGGCAGGCGCTCCGGATAGAGTTATTGAGGCAGCGTTCCAGGCTATTGCTGCAGCCGCTTCCCTTATAGATATGCGCCAACATACAGGTGAGCATCCACGAATGGGTGCTACAGATGTTTGTCCACTGATCCCGATTAGTGGCATTAGCATGGCAGAAACAGCTGCTTATGCACATCAACTGGCCAATCGCGTGGGGGAAAAACTGGGCATCCCTGTCTATATGTATGAGGCAGCCGCTACTCGTCCCGAACGTAAAAATCTGGCTACGATCAGGTCTGGAGAATATGAAGGCTTTGGGAAAAAGATGGAATCGGCGGATTGGAAGCCGGATTACGGACCAGACACCTTCAATGAAGGAGCCGGTGGTACAGTGATCGGTGCCCGCGATTTTCTGATAGCCTATAACGTCAATCTCAATACCCGCTCCGAGCGTAAGGCCAATTCTGTGGCATTTGATATCCGTGAAAAGGGCCGGATCAAACGAAAAGGGAACCCGGTGACAGGCGAGATCATCCGCGATGAACAAGGTGAACCGCTCCGCGAAGAAGGGATGTGCAAAGGTGTTAAGGCCATCGGATGGTATATAGCAGAATATGGCACGGCACAGGTTTCTATGAACATCACGGATACAAAGCTTACAGCACTGCATACGGCTTTTGATGCTTGTGTCACCAGTGCTACGGCAAGAGGTATGCGCGTGACAGGTTCCGAGCTGGTAGGACTTGTTCCATTGCAGGTCATGCTCGATGCGGGAATGCATTATTTAAAAAAGCAAAAGTTGTCACAAGGTGTATCGGATGCAGAACTCATTCATATCGCCATCAAGAGTATGGGACTTGATGAATTGGGGGTGTTTAATCCGAAGAAAAAGATCATTGAATATTTACTTCAGGATGATTCGGCAGGGAGGCTTACGGGGCTCACTATGGCAGGATTTTCGGAAGAGCTTGCTTCAGATTCACCTGCACCCGGAGGAGGTTCTGCTGCAGCATATGCCGGAGCATTGGCGGCTTCGCTTGGCACCATGGTCGCTAACCTCAGCGCAAATAAGAGAGGTTGGGAAAAACGTCATGCGTTTTTTTCTGAATGGTCTGTCAAAGGGCAGGAGGGCAGGAAAAAATTGTTGCACATGGTAGACGAGGATACCCTCGCTTTTAATTCGCTGATGGATGCATTCCGCTTGCCAAAGGAATCAGACGATGAGAAGAAAGTCAGGCAGGAAGCCATAGAGCTTGCCACACTACGGGCCACCTATTCACCGCTCAACATGATGCGTGTTGCACACGGACAATTCCCATTACTCGAAGCGATGACTACTGAAGGAAATCCAAACTCTGTCTCCGATGCAGGTGTGGGAGCCATATGCGCCCTCGCTGCTGTCGAAGGTGGTTGGTTAAATGTCATGATCAATTTAGGCGGATTGAAAAACAAAGAGAAGTCAGCCGAAATACGAAGCGAAGCTGATCAGATTCTCCAAGAGGCCAGGGCGCACAAAGAAAAAATATTCTCACTCGTGACAGCCACTATTGAGAAATCATAAATTCATTTTTTGTCAACTGTCAGCAGTTCACACTCACCACTCACCACTCATACTTCGACTCCGCTCCGCACACTCACCACTCACCACTCACAATTCACAAAATGGCAATCATTCGTCCAGTTCAGAATATTTATCCCGCATTTGGCAAAAACTGCTTTTTGGCTGACAATGCTGTTGTCATCGGTGATGTCGTCATGGGCGATGACTGTTCGGTGTGGTGGAGTGCAGTCGTGCGAGGAGATGTCAATGCTATACGGATTGGTGATCGGGTCAATATACAGGATGGTGCAGTAATTCATTGCACGTATGAGAAGTCCCAAACGACAATAGGCAATGATGTTTCGATCGGGCATAATGCTATTGTGCATGGATGTACTATCGAAGATGAAGTCCTGATCGGTATGGGTGCCATCGTCATGGATCTTGCCGTCGTGCAAAAACAT
>JBBRDL010000022.1:0-35405 GCA_038203965.1 Chitinophagales bacterium
ATTTTGCCTCCTTTTAGCCTATTTCTGTTGTGCAGGAGGGAATCGTCAAATCCAACCTCATCTTCCTTCTTATAAATGTATTGGGAGCAGTTTCCTTTGTCGTCAAATACAAATTCAGGCAACCATTCGTAGATTTTCCTGGCATCATCTGGATTCGCTAAAATCGAATTATCTGTCCAGCCAAAAAGTGTAGCGGTGTTTTCTTTAGTTATTACACGCCACTTAATTCTTCCGTCTGATTTTTTCGTCCATCGTTCAATACGGGCAAATAGTCCTTCAATACGGGGTATGTAATTATTAATAGTAAATAATCCATCAGTTGAGCTTTTTTCATGTATAGTGTATTCATCATTTTCGTCTAAAGTGAAGCTTCCATCTGGATTCTTTTTGAATTCTGGCACTAAATCCTCCGCTTCCGAAAACAAGAAAGTATCAGAGTCGATAGAATCAAAATATTGAGGTAATCCTTTGTCTGTTTTACGCTTGATAGAGCCCAAACTCAAATTCCAACCTAAACCAAAAATTCCATTTCCAGCACCAGAACTATATGATATTCCCAATGATGGAGAGGCCCCTCTCGCAGGCGAAAAAGGTAGTGGTACAGAAAACGAAGAAGTCCCATTAACGGCATTTATAGAAAATTTTTCATCAATGCCTTTGACGGCGCCGCCGCCCTTGGGCAAAGAAATAGAAGGCACCTCAATGGCATTGGATTTCGTTTTTCCTCCATCTGTTTTGAGGAAGTTTGATGATGATTTATTTTCTGATTGCTCTTTCATTCTATTTATCTTTTATCGCTGGGGCAAAAGCAAATGTGCTGCAACTATGTGGGCCTGTGAGGTAGGTTGCAGCTCTTTTGATTTTGCTGAAGCGTTGGTTTTTCTTTTCATTTTTTCTTACGTTTTATTGATGCACTGTCGTCTTTTAGCATGACCGGTAACTTGTTTATACCCGCTACTTTACTTCCGAATATCTCTTCCCTGGGATGTATTGCGAAGCTTTGTAGCGGGTATTGTTCCGTCCAGTATATCCTCAATCGGACTCCTTGATCCGACCCATGGCCGACTCGCTGACATGCGTGTAGATCATCGTCGTCTTCGGACTACTATGCCCCAAGATAGCCTGAGTATAGCGAATATCTGTACCCGCCTCCAGAATATGTGTAACAAAACTTTGCCGCAGCGTATGCAGATGCATATCCTTTTTGACACCACTCCTGCCCACCGCCTTCCTTAAAACCTTGGCGATGCTTCGGTCCGAATATTTCCCTGTAAGTTGTTCCTCAACTACATATAGTTTGGGCTCCTATTTTTTAAAATACTCCCGCAGTATGGACTTAAGCTATTCGGAAAAAGGAACGTAACGGTCCTTCCTGCCCATTGCCTGGACTATTCTGATCAGACTACGTCCATGATCGAGATCCACAATCTTAAGATTCAGCAGCTCACCACGACGTAATCCACAGCTATACGACGTGCTCAGCATAGCCTTATGTTTGAGATGAGCAGCAACTGAAAGGATAAGTGCCACTTATCCTCCTTTTTTCACAAATAATTCCCCCTTTTAACGAAACTCTCAAATAGTGTCTTAATTTTCACTTTTAATTTCTACCGCATTACAAACCGGAATCATGGGAGAGCAACGCGTTTCGATCGTCAAATCACAAGACCAGATGCAACAATTCGTCAAGTCACTACTCGACGATGTCAAGGCATTGGAGTATATGATCGACAATGACTGGTTTGAGAAGGATATCGTCCGTATCGGCGCTGAGCAGGAAATGGTCCTCGTCGACCAGAAGACCTTTAAACCCGCCTGTATTAACATAGAGGCCCTCAAACACATGGAAGAATGGCCTTGGGTAGAAACAGAATTAGCCAAGTTTAACCTGGAAATAAACCTCACTCCTCGCGAATTCAGCTCAAATGCCTTGCGGGATCTCGAGAATGAGTGCACAGACAAACTGGCAAAAATAGAGCATGTCATCAACAAGCTAGGAGCGACTATCGTACTGACAGGCATCCTTCCGACACTGAGGAAGTATGATCTTGATATGAGCAACCTCACGCCCAAGCAGCGATACTTCGCGCTCATGGAAGCGATCAACCAACAATTGGTAGGCAACAGCTATGAACTCAACCTGGTGGGCATCGATGAGCTGCTGATCAAGCATGACTCCCCATTGATTGAGGCTGTAAACACTAGCTTTCAGGTGCATCTTCAAGTACACCCTACGGACTTTGTCAGCATGTATAATTTGTCCCAGGCATTGGCTGCTCCTGTAATGGCCATTGGGGCCAACTCGCCCATTGTTTTTGGCAGAAGATTATGGCATGAATCAAGGATCGCTATGTTCCAACAGGCACTTGATACAAGAACCTCCCACGATCATATGCGTGAGCGAAGCCCAAGGGTAAACTTTGGTCGCCAATGGCTTGATAAGTCAATCCTTGAAATATACCGGGAGGACATCGTCCGCTTCAGGGTTTTACTCAGCGGGGATGTTCAGGAAAACGCGCTTGAATTGATCAATGCAGGTCAGGTACCAAAGTTGAGGTCATTGCAAGTGCATAACAGCACAGTATATCGTTGGAACAGGCCTTGCTATGGCATCAGTGACAATGGTAAACCACACCTTCGGATTGAAAACAGGGTACTTCCCTCAGGTCCGACGGTGCTCGATGAAGTCGCAAATGCTGCTCTATGGTTAGGTTGTATGGTCCAGATGCACGATGATGTAGGCGATATCCGTAATAAAATAGGTTTTGAAGACGTCTATGATAATTTTGGAAAGGCGGCCAAGTTTGGAATTGACTCCAAGTTTACCTGGATGTTTGATCAGAAGATCCCGGTTGTCGAACTAGCACTCAATGAGTTGATCCCCCGTGCCAAGAAAGGACTACAGATGCGGAATGTCCATCCGGATGATATCTCCAGGTATATGGATGTGATTGAGGCACGTGCAAAAGAGCATATGAATGGCGCCAGATGGGCCCTCAGATCATACACAAAACTAAAAAAGGAAACGACCGAAGATGAGGCTTTGACGGTCCTCACGTACGCTATGTGTGTCAATGAAAAATCAGGTATTCCGGTCCACAAATGGAAGATGCCTGAACTCAATGATCTCAAGGAATATAGGCCTTCCGGGCTCAAGGTCAGTGAGTTTATGACCACGGATCTCTTTACTGTTCAAAAGGACGACATCCTTGATCTGGTCATCGATATGATGGACTGGAGAAAGATCCGCTATACGCCTGTAGAGGATAAGCAAGGAAAACTGGTAGGATTAATTACGTTGAGAATAGTGCTCAGACATATGCTCAAACTCAAAAATCATGATCCAGGAACCGAACCGGATATCACCACTGCTAAGGATATCATGAATAGCAACCCACTCACTGTCGGCCCGAATGCAACCATCCACGAAGCGATGGCCATCATGCGGAAAAACATGATCGGCTGTCTGCCTGTGGTTCAGAATGACGAACTGATCGGAATCATCACAGAGATGGACTTCCTCAGAATAGCCGGCAGGTTGATTGAAAGGTTAGAAAGCTGAAATAACGGATGTTTCTGGTATTAAGGACACACTTATCATGGGCATTGCCATTGAAGAGAAACGTATTATCCTGACTTTCGATCGAGATTATGGAGAATTAATCTTTAAATACAACTTCAAACCTGTCAGTGGAGTCATTTATTTGAGATTAGATCACGAAACTCCTCAGGAATCTGGTTTAATAGTTGAAAATATCCTCTCTTTTGGTTATATTGACTCTTCCATGGCACTGGCAGCAATTGTCAAACGAGATATCTGTCAAAGAAAATTTTAACATTTCATCTTTCAAGACGCAGGTTCTGCTAAGAACCTTATTTTTGATCTTTGGTTTTAATAACATTCAATAGCACTAACTATACAACATGATATTCGATTTTGATATGATCAAGGCGGTTTATACCGCCCTCCCCGGAAAAGTTGATAATGCGAGGAAGGCCCTTGGCAGACCGCTGACCCTCACAGAAAAGATTCTATTCAGCCATTTACATGCGGACTCCCCGATCCGTGACTATGTAAGAGGTACAGACTATCTTTTTTTCGCTCCAGACCGTGTGGCCATGCAGGACGCAACAGCCCAGATGGCCCTCCTCCAGTTTATGATGTGTGGTATGGAAAAGACCGCAGTCCCCAGCACCGTCCATTGCGATCACTTGATACTGGCACAAACCGGTGCTGACACGGACCTCAAGACAGCGCTGGATGTCAATTCTGAGGTATACTCTTTTCTGTCTTCTGTGTCCACTAAGTACGGCATAGGTTTCTGGAAACCCGGAGCAGGGATCATCCACCAGACCGTTTTGGAAAATTATGCTTTTCCAGGTGCCATGATGATCGGCACGGATAGTCATACACCAAATGCAGGCGGTCTCGGTATGCTTGCGATTGGGGTAGGGGGAGCAGATGCAGTCGATGTGATGGTCGGTATGCCATGGGAACTCAAAATGCCAAAACTCATCGGCATCCATCTAAAGGGAAAACTCAGTGGCTGGACCTCTCCAAAGGATGTGATACTCAAGGTGGCAGGCATACTAACTGTGAAGGGAGGAACCGGAGCCATCGTTGAATATTTTGGTGAAGGGGCCCGCTCTATATCTTGTACCGGAAAGGGAACGATTTGCAATATGGGCGCAGAAATCGGTGCTACAACCTCTACATTCGGCTACGATGATTCCATGGCACGGCTGCTCAAAGCAACGGGCAGAACAGATGTCGCTACACTAGCCGATTCTATTGCTTCGCATCTGACAGGTGATCCTGAATGTTATGCAGATCCACATAAATATTTTGACCAGGTCATCGAGTTAGATCTCAGTACACTCGAGCCGCATATCAACGGCCCATATACACCAGACCTCGCTTGGCCTATCAGTGAATTTGCAGCAGCAGTAGCAAAGAATGACTATCCGGAAAAACTTGAGGTAGGTTTAATTGGCTCTTGTACCAACTCCTCCTATGAAGATATCTCCAGGGCTGCAGCTATAGCGAAACAAGCAAAGGATAAAAAGCTAAAAGTAAAATCAGAATTTACGGTGACCCCGGGTTCTGAATTGATACGTTATACAGTGGAGCGCGACGGATTGCTACAGGATTTTGAAGATGTCGGAGGACTTGTCTTAGCCAATGCTTGTGGCCCTTGTATCGGCCAGTGGGCAAGACACATGGATGATCCGAAGCGGAGAAATTCCATCATCACTTCCTTCAACAGAAATTTTGCAAAACGTAATGATGGTAATGCATCAACACATGCATTTGTGGCTTCTCCAGAAATCGTTACAGCACTTGTTTTTGCAGGTGACCTCAATTTCAACCCACTGACCGATACATTGATCAATGAAGATGGCGAGGCCGTGCGTTTCGATCCTCCGGTTGGTGTTGAACTCCCTCCGAATGGTTTCGATGTCAAAGATGCTGGCTTTCAGGCACCTGCTGCAGAAGGTTTCAATATCAATGTAGATGTTGATCCTGCTTCAGATCGGTTGCAATTACTCACCCCATTTTTACCGATTACGACTGATCAGGTGCAAAATATGCGTGTGTTACTGAAAGCACAGGGGAAATGTACGACGGACCATATCTCCATGGCCGGACCATGGTTGAAATACAGAGGACATCTTGAAAATATTTCAAACAATTGCTTTATCGGCGCGATCAATGCGTTTAATGGCGAAGCAAATAAGGTCATCAATCACGACGAAGGCACCTACATGGCTGTGCCTGATTCAGCAAGAACCTATCAGAAAAAAGGTGTGTCCACCGTTGTATTTGGCGAAGAAAATTATGGTGAGGGATCTTCAAGAGAGCATGCCGCCATGGAGCCAAGATATCTAGGCGTAAAGGTTATTGTAGTCAAATCCTTCGCGCGCATACACCAGACCAATCTGAAGAAGCAGGGCATGCTGGCATTGACGTTTGTTAATCTGGCTGATTATGACCTCGTGCGGCAAGATGACTATGTCGATATCCTTGGTTTTGAAAACTTCAATCCGGATTCAGAAATCAAGATCAGGCTTCGTCATGCTGATGGTACTGAGGACACATTTGATGTACTGCATGGATATAACAAGCAGCAGGCTGAATGGGTGGTAGCAGGATCAGCACTTAATAAAATCAGGCAAGACATGCGTACCTCCTGACAGATGTTGGCTATTTTGTTTAGAATAAAAGGCCAACTCCATATCTTAAACAAAACGACCATGCTAAAAGAATTCAAAGCCTTCATCATGAAGGGAAATGTGATCGAGCTGGCAGTAGCCTTTATCATTGGAGCTGCATTCAGTGCTATCGTTACTTCTTTGGTGGATGACATTATTACTCCACTCATCCTGGCACCTGCTATGAAGGCTGCAGGTGTGGATGACATCGGGGCATTGGCCATCGGCGCCGTTAAATATGGCAAGTTCCTGGCTGCGGTGATCAAATTTCTGATCATCGCCTGGATTCTTTTCCTGATTGTCAAAGCATTTATTTCATTTAAGAAAAAGGACGAAGCTCCTGCACCTCCTGCAGGTCCAACCCAGGAAGAATTGCTTATGCAGATTCGTGATTTGTTGAAAAAATAATAAAAAAGGCCCGTTTCAGGGCCTTTTTTATTATGGTTAGATGACTTCTTGCATGGGTCTGACTGATGGAGGTGGAAGTGTACGACTTTCTTTCATAAAATGTTGAATGACAACTTCAAGAGTTTCGCACAATTCCTCATACAATTTCACCGGATCATTCCCATGAATACCAGTTATGAGATCCGGACATTTTCCGATATAGGTCTGATCCTCCTCGCTCCATTCCACCCACTTGTGATATTGGTCTATTACTTTCATTTTGAAACGATATCTATTGCCGCTTTCACCTGTTTTTCCTGATAGTGTTGTGCATCATCATTAAATTGTCCACTTATAGTGACTATACTATGAAACTTTGAATGTCCGAATTTTCTGTGGGAACCTTTGCCTCCACCTTTAACTTCATAAAAACCTGCTTTGTTCAAATCCTGTATAAGCTATCTGAGTTTTCTAGGCATGATCACCTAAAATAAGATTTTTTCTGAAATTTGAACTGCACAACTTACAAAGCCTTTAATCTTTTTTTTAACTCAAATATTTCCCTACGATCGGCATCCTTCTGCCTACACCAAATGCCTTTGGAGAAACTCTCAATACCGGTGCTGTCTGATGTCGCTTAAATTCACTCGTGTTGACTAACTTCAATATCCTCCGAACCAGTTTTTCTTCATACCCCATTTCGATGATTTCCTGAGGGCCGAGACGCTTTTCAATGTACATATACAAGATCGGATCCAGGATATGATATTCCGGCAGACTATCACTGTCTTTCTGTCCTGGCCTCAATTCGGCACTTGGTGGTTTGGTGATGGAGTTTTGAGGAATGATCTTTTCGTCTTTGTTGATGTAATCTGCAAGCAGATAAATTTCGGTTTTGTAAATATCAGCAAGCACCGAAAGCCCGCCGGCGAGATCACCATATAGGGTGCCATAACCAACAGCCATTTCACTTTTATTGGTGGTGTTGAGTAAGATATTGCCATGCTTATTGGAGATCGCCATCAGGATGATGGCTCTGCATCGGGCCTGTATATTTTCTTCGGTCACATCGAATGGTTTTCCTTCCATGACATCTTTCAATAACGTGTTGAATGCATCATAAGGGGCCGAGATAGGAATGATGTCATATCGTATTCCCAGATTTTCTGCAAGTGCTTTTGCATCGTCCACACTGTGCGAAGAGCTGTAGGCACTTGGCATCAGCACCACTCTTACATTTTCTTTGCCCAGCGCGCGTGTCGCCATCACGGCAGTGACTGCCGAATCAATTCCTCCACTTAATCCAAGTATCGCTTTTTTCAAACCCAGTTTTCCAAAATAATCCTGCAGCCCCATGATCAGGGCATCATGAATGAGTGGAATTTTTTCTTTGGGCTGTTCGCGATGATATCCCCCTTTGATGACATCCTCGAGCTGATAGTAACGAAGTTCTTCTTTAAAGTAGGGCAACTCATCATACACAGATCCATCCGGTGACAATACCATCGAACCACCGTCAAAAATGAGTTCTGTCTGCGCTCCACAGATATTGGAGTAAAACATCGGTATCTGGTACTTGTCTACATTTGCTTTCAAGACTTCAAGGCGCTCTGCCGCATGATTATAGTCAAACGGGGAGGCTGATACATTGACGATAAAGTCAGGATGATCTGGCATCATCTTGTCCATCGGGCAGACGGTGTACAATGGATTTTCATTGCCTACATTCCATAGATCTTCGCAGATCGTCAGCGCGATTCGTTTTCCTTTAAACAGGACGGTGGAATATTTTTTAGCGGGTTCAAAGTATCGGTACTCATCAAATACATCATACGTAGGTAGCAATGCTTTGTGCTGGAGATGAAGTGTTTCCTGATTGTAGAGAAGGTAAGCGCTGTTGTATAAATCTTTGCCTTCAGGAAGTGGATTGATTGTTGGGCTGCCTACAATGATACCTATACCCGTGGAGGCCTCTCTCAGCGCATCAACAGACTCTTCAGCGAGACGAATAAAATCTCTGAATTCAAGAAAATCCCTTGGCGGATATCCTGTCGTCGCGAGTTCGCCGAAGACAATCAGATCAGCTCCTTTTCCTCTCGCTTCGGCTGTTGCCTTGAGCATCTTTTGGAGGTTTCCTTCAAAGTTTCCGATGTGGTAATTCAACTGGGCGATGGCGATTTTCATGGGGTAAAATTCAGGTTTTTCAGGGACAATTTTGTGTCTTATTGTGTTTTTAGCTGTCAGCTCTCAGGAAATAGATTTAAGATTGTCAGACTCAAGACAAGTGAATTTTCGATCACAGACCACCTTTTTCGCCTCTTCCGCCTCTTACGCCTCTTCCGCCCTTACGCCTCTTCCACTTCTTCAGACAACAGGTCATCGCACAATGACGGCGAATACCTTACCTTTGCCCTTCCGCATACCGTATGAGTCAGTACATCGTTTCCGCACGTAAATACAGGCCCAACACCTTCGACAGTGTTGTAGGTCAGCGACATGTGACGGATACACTGACGCATTCATTGCTCTCCGGCCAGGTGGCACATGCCTATTTGTTCTGCGGACCGCGGGGCGTCGGTAAAACGACCGTAGCCAGGATCCTGGCCCGGGCCATAAACTGTGAAAATCTATCTCCGGAAGGAGAGTCCTGCAACGCTTGCCCTTCCTGTAAGTCTTTTGATATCAACAGCTCATTCAATATTTTCGAGCTGGATGGCGCCTCCAATAACTCTGTTGATAATATCCGGGCGCTGGTAGAACAGATCCGTGTTCCACCCTCACAGGGAAAATACAAGGTGTATATCATTGATGAGGTGCATATGCTCAGTCCAGCGGCTTTCAATGCATTTCTGAAGACATTGGAGGAGCCACCTCCGTATATCAAGTTTATCCTCGCGACAACGGAGAAACACAAGATCCTGCCGACGATTCTTTCAAGGTGTCAGGCCTTTGATTTCAGAAGGATTCCGGTGCCGGAAATCGCTGCACATCTGAGGTCGATCTGTACAGCCGAATCGATCAAAGCAGAAGACGAGGCATTGGTGGTCATCAGCCAGAAGGGGGATGGATCGCTGAGAGATGCTTTGTCGATATTTGACAGGATCGCCAGCCAGTCCAGGGGAAATATCACCTATGTGGGCGTACTGGAAAGTTTGCAACTGCTCGATTACGATTATTTTTTCAGGATGACCGACGCCCTTATGCGGGAGGATATGACAGAGGTTTTCTTGACATTAAATGACATCCAAAAACGTGGCTTTGACGGTGAAGCTTTTATTTACGGTTTTTCTGAACATCTCCGTGATATTTTACTTTGCAAAGACACAGCGACAGCGGCTCTCCTCACGCATGGAGATAAGATAAAAGCCAGGTACCTTCAGCAGGCAGGAGCCATAAGGAAATCATCGCTGATCACCTACCTCGATCTCATCAACCAATGTGAAATCAATTACAGTCGTGCCCTCAATAAATGGCTTCATATCGAAATGGCCCTGGTCCGCATGTGTTATATGCATCGTCGTCAGGAGACGGAAACGGTAGGGCCATCCACGGTTGAAAAAAAAAAGCCTGATCAACCGTTAAAAACGATTACACCATCTGTTGAAAGTGAGAAAGAAAAAGCTGAGCCTGTTCCTGAGCCAATAAAAGAGCAAGTCCGGAAAACGGAGGAGCCGGTAAAAGAATGGCTTCAGCCAAAAAAGCAACCTGAAATTACTGCGGAACCGCTAGCCTCTAATTTGCTTTCCAATCAAACAACCGATGGATCGATCCCTTCACTGAAAGGTCTTGGCAGTCTCAGGCAGAAGGCGGAAGTTCTGCACGAAGAGGAAAAGAAAAAGATTCCGGTGCTGACGCTACCTCCTCTTTTGGATTTCTGGAAGGAGTATGTTGAAGCCCATTCCTCCCCATCACTGAAACAAACTTTGCTGGAGGCCATCATTGAAATAAAAGACGAAAAAACAATTTGCATCCGTACCGGTCATCAAACCGGAAAAAACAGAATCACGGCAGAATCCAATCTCCTCGATGGTATCCGCAGCCTCGTCCGCATCACCGAACTTCAGATCATGATTGAAATCGATCCTGATCTGGACAAAAGCCGCGAACTGATCAAACCAAAAAAACTCCTTTCCAATCGCGAAAAATTTGAATTGCTCTCTGCAAAAAATCCCTTAATACATCAGCTACGGGACAAACTAGATCTCATTCCGGATCAGGAAGACTGATTAACTGAAAAGCGGTGTGCTGAGGTAGCCGAAGCATGAGCTGTAAGTTCTCCAAGGCTAGCACGGATGCATTTTGAAAGTAATTTCAAATTTGCGAAAATCATTTTCGTTAAATAATTCTGCGGAATCTGCGATCAAAAAAAAGTCCTCCTTCGCAATGACTGTTCTTAAAATTGAAATGCCCCGACTTTCAAGTCGCGGGAAAAAGTATAGGAGGATCAAATTTAGTCTGGCTTATCCACCAATCTTAATACGAACCTTCCCTTCTGTCAACTTGATCGTATCAAGCGTTGCTTGCTTTTTATATCCGGCACCTTCGGGATCGATATTTTGCTCAAAGCCGGTGGCACCTGTGACAGCTTTGTCCTGAAGCTTATTGGTGAGTCGGTTGAGGCCCCCAAAAGCGGTGGCGGAGGTTTTTTCTTTCCAAAAGGAGCCCTCAAGCGTGACATTGAAAGAAACGTACTGGAAATCGTCGGTTCCATTGATTACTTCAATAGTTTCGCCATTATATTTTGATTCACCTACATGATATTCCATGCGTGGAGCCTTTGTCTCTTCAACATATTTCACATAAGCTATGCCTTTATAGTTGCCTGACAGATAGGCGGCATTGATACTATCGCTTTTTTTATAGTTTTCATCTTCTCCTATCACAAGATATTTACCGGGCTCATTCAGATCCTGTCCATTGAAAGATCCGAGCCAGATGCGAAGCGAAATGTCCGGACTGATCGCATTGCCGGTGATATAGCCATAGGCTCCGATTTTGATCCTGCGGGGTTCAGTTTTATATTCCTTGTCATTGACCATGACCGACATGGTATTCGGATTACCTTCTTGGCTAAAAAGGATGCCTGTGCTCAAGGACAACAACAACAAAAGAAATAGCGATTTCATAACGTATGCTTTTACAGAAGAAGACCTCAAAATTAGGTAGAATAGTTGTCTGATTCAAGCAGAAGAATGCCCGAAAACCGGTAAATGTATATTATTCGTGAAAATGAATGTGAAGCCTGAGCTAGAATGGATCCATGTGAGGGGCTTAAAAACTTCTTTACCAACAACATAGGAGAAAGAGTAGCATGGTCATATCTTGCAGCCATGTATCGCCTGCTCAAATTTTTCCTTTTTAAATTAGATCCCGAAAAAGCACATTACCTCACGATGTGGTGGTTTATGCTGTTGTTAAAGATTCCCGGTGTCAGGAGCTTGCTCAGCACATTATATAGCGTCAAACATCCTTCGCTCGAAAGAACAGTTGCAGGTATGAAATTTTCTAATCCCATGGGCCTCGCGGCCGGGTTTGACAAAAACGGACTTTTTCTTCATGCGATGGCCACGCTCGGTTTCAGTCATATCGAAGTCGGTACGATAACACCAAGGCCACAGCCGGGTAATCCAAAACCACGGCTCTTCAGACTTATCAAGTCAAGAGCACTAATCAACAGGATGGGATTTAATAACGATGGCGTTGAAGTATTAGCAGAGCGCCTCAGTAAAAAAAGACCGGAGGGTCTGATCGTAGGGGCCAATCTTGGAAAAAATAAAGACACACCTAACGAAGAGGCAGCCAATGATTACCTGATCTGCTTTACTCGTCTTTACGCGTTAGTAGATTATTTTACCGTCAATGTTTCATCTCCTAATACACCTGGCCTTCGGTCCCTCCAGGACAAAGAACCTTTAACAGCCCTTTTAACTACCCTTCAAGCCAACAACCATAAATCAAAACCTGTTTTTTTAAAAATAGCCCCAGATCTCAATCATCAGCAACTGGATGAAATCGTGGAGATCATTCTAGCCACCGGACTCACTGGTATCATAGCTACTAACACGACTATCACTAGGGATGGATTGACAGAGTCCAAGGAATTTGTTGATTCGATGGGCGCAGGGGGTTTGAGCGGCGCTCCCATTCTCAATATGTCCCTGTCCGTCGTGCGGTACCTCAAGGAAAAAAGTGAAGGTCGGTTTACCATCATCGGTGCAGGCGGAATCGAAGGTTTTGAAGGTGCAAAGAAACATATCGAGGCAGGCGCGGATCTGGTGCAGGTTTATTCAGGTTTTATCTATACCGGACCTGGTTTAGTCAAAGGGATCCTCCGCAAATTGGTTAAAGCCAGATCTTAGTAATAGACTATAGACGTCAGACTGGAGATCTCAGACTTATGACGTAACGGGTTTATCAACGAGAATAGATCTACGGAAAACTCACCACCGACCCCTGTTTTCGGAATATTTTACAATTGGAAACAAATCTTTTCAGAAGAGGGGGGAGATATGACAGGACAATCCATCTGTAATGCACAGAAAATCATACGCTTACAGATACAACTACCATAGATCACCTACGTATCATATTACGCAAAAATGATATGGTATCCTTTTTGAAAGTCTATTGGTCAGAAAGGGCATAACTAAAACTAAGATCCAAAAATTACTAAGACAGACATGGAGGCTAAAGAAAGGGCTACGGCCAAGAAAAATTTTGGGACACAAGAACATTTTCTGACAGATATGCGATTCTGGCTGATACTGCTCATGTTGGCCGCATTTGTTGGTTTTCTCATTTTCCTCAATCCTGCCTGAATAAAGGGCAAGTAAAAAGCAACCATCTAAATCACAAATTATCCTTAGCAAAGACCTCAAAGAACCATTTTTTCCTTTATACATATTGTAAACCGTCTCACCCCTTTTCCTTAATTCGCTTCTATTCACTGGCCCGTGTGCAATGCATTACCTTTGCGGCGATGAATTGTGTCACACTGGAGTCCGTTTCCAAATCCTACGGCGAGAAAGTCCTTTTAGATAATATAGAGCTACGGGTCAATCAAGGCGATAAAATAGCCCTGATCGCCCAAAACGGCAGCGGCAAGACCACCCTGATGAAGATTCTCTGCGGCATCGTTTCGCCGGAAGGGGAGCACGCCAAAGTATTGGTAGCCCCCGATATCAGGATAGGATACCTCGACCAGGAACCTGACTTTCTGCCTGGCGATACGATCCGAGATGCCATCATGAGCATTGACCTGCCGGAAATAAAAGCATGGGGCGACCATCACAAAGCCTTATTGTCTGATGATGCTTTGGCCCTTCAAAAAGCGGCCATCAGCATGGATGATCATCATGCATGGGATGTGGAATCAACCATCATGCAGATGCTCCATCAACTGCACCTCCATGATCCGGAGAAACCAATACAACAACTTTCAGGAGGGCAAAAGAAACGTCTGGCCATGGCCATGATCATTCTTTCAAGACCAGATGTATTAGTGTTGGATGAGCCAACCAATCACCTTGATATGTCGATGGTCGAATGGCTTGAAAATTTTTTCCTTCAACCCGATAAGACATTTCTGACGGTAACCCACGACAGATATTTTCTGGACAGAGTTTGTAATCAAATCATTGAATTGGATCGTGGCAAACTGCGCTCCTACCAGGGCAACTATTCCGATTATCTCGAGAAGAAGGCTTTGCTCAATGAAAATATGCAGTCCTCGCAAGAGAAAGCAAAGCAACTGATGAAAAAGGAGCTGGACTGGATCCGCCGAATGCCTAAAGCACGCACAACAAAAAATAAAGCGCGGATAGATAATTTCGAACATGTCAAAGCGGCGGCTGCAAGAGTGTTATACAATGATACCGTCAGCATGCAGATCGATATGCAGCGACTCGGCAGTAAAATTCTGGAATGCCATAATGTTGGTTTCAATTACACTCCGGACAAATTTTTGATTAAAAATTTTGATTTCAAATTTCCGACCCGCGACAGAGTAGGTATTATCGGACCGAATGGAGCAGGCAAGAGTACTTTCATTTCATTACTCACAGGACAACTCACGCCTACGCAAGGAAAGATAGTTCACGGGGATACCCTCAAATTGGGGCATATGCAGCAGGATGGATTGCGACTTCCTGTTGATAAAAGATTGATTGATATCATCAGAGATATTGCAGACTATATTCCATTGAAAGGTGGAGGCAAACTCACCGCGGAGCAATTACTAGAACGGTTTTTATTTCCACGACCACAGCAACAGGTGTATTACTCACAGATCAGTGGGGGAGAGCGCAGGCGATTGTATTTACTCACCATCCTCATGGCCAATCCGAACATGTTGATCTTGGATGAGCCTACCAATGATCTTGACATCATTACACTCAATGTGTTGGAAGATTTTCTCATGGAATATCCCGGTGTGTTGATCCTAGCATCACATGACAGGTATATGCTTGATAAACTCGCTGATCACATATTTGTTTTTGAAGGTGATGGGGTGATCAAAGATTTCCCTGGTGGATATACCGCCTACAGCATCTGGAAGGAAAGTGAAGAAGCCGAAAAGATCGTAGAAGCAGCCGTAAAAACGATACCAGGCCATGTGCCATCTGTTATAGATAGAAATGAGGTGCGTAAAGCCTTGCGTCGTGCTGAAAAATCAATCGAACAACTGGAAGCCACCAAGACCCAACTAGAAAATAATTTTCTTCTGCCGGATCCTTCCCTGCAGGATCTTCAGAAATGGGACAAGGAGTTGCACGCCACCATCGCCCAGCTCCATGAGATGGAAACGACATGGCTTGAGCTCTCCGAGCAGCTTGAGTCGTTTGTGTAAAAGAGTGAGAGTGTAAGAGAGTGAGAGGTGTAAGGGAGTGAGAGAGGGTAAGACGTGAGAGAGGGTGAGATGTGAGAGAAGGTAAGATGTGAGAGAGGGTGAGGGGCGTAGGGTTAGGAGAAATATCTAAAAGGAAGTAAGTATCAGGAAGATGACCAATGAAGAATTCAATGAATTATTCAGGCAGCGAACGATGATCTTTTCGCTCAAGGTGATTGAATTTCTTGAGACTGTACCGTTTAATGCTGCAACTCGCGTATTGTCATTTCAATTATGTAAAGCAGCTACTTCAGTTGGGGCTTCAGGGCTTTTTGTCGCGGCAGGTCAAGAAATGAGCGATATTCAAAGATATGCATTGTAGTTGAAGAAGCCGATGAGTCTGTCTACTGGCTTGAACTTTTCGCCCATGCAAAATACGGAGATGCTAAATTGCTTGCCTGGCTCATACCAGAGAGTGTGGAATTAATTAAAATCACTACCTCTATCAAGCATTCAAGTAGGATAGAATAATAGTAATATGTAATAACCATGCACAGCTTCTTCCCCTCTTACTGTCTTACTGTCTTACTGTCTTACACCTCTTACACCTCTTACACTTCTTACACCTCTTACACTTCTTACACTTCTTACACCTCTTACACCTCTTACACCTCTTACACTTCTTACAGTCTTACAATTATTTGTTTCGCTGTAATAACAGCCTTATCAACTTCCAGTTGTAGGATGTATACACCCGGTGGTATATTCAGTTTTCCCGGATCAATTTTTTCCACATACTTACCATAGCCTTGCTTCTCTTTTGAAATAATCCGTTTGATAATATTGCCCTTGGCATCTAATAGAGTCAAATTGACAAGCGATCTTGTGTGCAGCTTATAGGATACATAGACTAAATCATCCGAGGGATTTGGATAATTTTCAAAATTATATTCATTGGAGACGCTATTCGATGATGCTGTAGACGTGATGAAATCCTGCTCCGTGGTCAGGTCGGTCCAAATGCTCAGGTCACCTGCCTCCAGTCGTGTCCAGATAGGACGTATGATACCGTTATGCGCCACGATGTTTGTGTAATCACCAAAAAAAACACCTTTGTTTGGTGTAAAAGGGGATTCGCTGATTCGGCGATTGATGAATGTTTGTCCGCCGTCTTTTGACATAGCCATGTAGACATCAGTAGCAACATCAGTATGTTGGCGGCGGTCATAAAAAACAAAATAGAGATACCCATTGGTCTGATCGATAGTCATCCAGGTGAAAAACTGGTGTTTCCCGGGGGCGTCATCATTGACCCTGATGGGTGGACTCCAGGTGGTACCGCCATCTGTTGATTTGGCCAGCCAGACATCGGTGTCATCTGGACCATTTCGCTGGTCGGACCAGTTGATATAAATAGTTCCTCTATCAGGGCCATTGCTGAGATCACAAGCGGTGATCGGCAATCCATTTGCCCTCAAAATACCGGGTATGCTATAATCCCATCCGGTAGGCATAGGGTCAACGGCGATCTCATGATCGAGCCAGGTGTTGCCTTTGTCAAGGGATCTATCAAAAACAATTCCTGCAGGCCCGGCCCAGGATACATATACTTCGCCATTTGGCCCGACAGCGGGGACAGCTCCTTCCACAGTATCATCACTGTCTAAGCAGTCGCCAGCTACTTTATTGATCCGCATAGCCTGACTCCACGTGGCTCCGGCATCAGTGGATTTTGAAAATAGAATGATGGTGCTGTCAACACTATTTTTACTTCCATATTCATCAAACTGGGTCCAGGTCAGATAGATCGTATTGTCTGTTCGATCGATAGCGCACCATTGTTTGTCCTGTGCTTTGGTCCCGTTGAGTCCCGTATACGAACCATCGTTCCATGTCTGTCCATTGTCTGTGGTTTTCTGGCATACGATTCGGTCGATCCAGTTGCCTGAAGGTGGATTGGAGAGATGAAAGAAATAGAAATCACTATGGATATCTACGGCTATCACCGGGTCACCCCAAACGCCATAGCTTGATTGAAGGGTCCGTGTGACCCAGGTGCGTCCGGTATCCAGACTGATATAATATTTGTTGATGTTGGCTGCACCTATCAGTACATTCGGATGTAGGGGATCCATCATGATCGAAGGCTCGTTGGGGAAGCCCTGGTCATTGATCAGGATGTTCTGGCTGTATGCTGAGCAGATACTAAAAGTCAGTATGGTAAAAAAGAGGAATTGGCGCATAATCATTAGAACGAATAAGTAAGAAGAAGCGTCTTCAAAGTAAGAAAATCCGTTTCAAACAGTTGCTGTTTAGCGGCCGATGAAAATTCCTTTGTTCGGCGTTCAGCCATTTTTTCAAAAAATATTTGGATATTTCACAATTAAGGATATATTTGTCTTTAATAGTTGTTCACGTTCAAAATAAGTTCTTATGCACCGTTTACGTTTTACCCATTTTTTATGCTTGGCCCTTGTGGTCATTTCGCTGATAGGCGTTACCTCCTGTACCGAGGAAAATGATCCTATCCAGACTGAAAAATCGCTGGTTAAGGATTATGATGCCAGCGTAGCGCTTCAATGGAACCAGTTGTTCCTTGAGATTGATAGATATTCACCCGGCTACAGGCCTCCGGCAGCAGCGAGAATGCTTGCCTACACAGGTCTGGCTGCCTATGAAGCAGCAGTCCCGGGTATGCCGGAGTACAATTCGCTGGAGCACGAATTTCCCGGCCTGCAATTACCTAAGGTTCAAAACGGCAGTGCGTATAATTGGCCGATTTGTGTAAGTACCGCGTACGCCAATATGTTTAGGTATTTCTACCGCCATATCAAAGTAGGAGATGCCTATAAGATTACTGCGCTTGAAGATAAATTCCTCGAAGAGTTTGGCGATGAGATAGCTCCGGATGTCTTGGAAAGGTCAAAACAATTCGGCTATCAAGTCGCCCAGGCCGTTTTCGCCTACAGCGAAACAGATGCCAACGGACATGAAGCCTATGCCAATCCACGACCAGCCAGCTATCATCCGCCAGTTTCCGGTCCCAATGGAGAGAAGCTCTGGCAACCCACTTTCCCTGATTATACAGCGGCTCTCTTTCCATATTGGGGCAAGGTCAGGCCATTTGCCATGAATGCATCAGATCTGATTGCACAGCCTCCATTGCCGTTTAGTGAGGATCCTGCTTCATTGTTCTATCAGCAAGCTAATGAAGTAAGGTATATCGTTAATCTCGCCAGTTTTACCACACAATGGGTAGCTGAATTCTGGAGTGATGATTTCTTTGAATTGACATTCGAACCAGCAGGACGTCAAATAGCCATCGCCAATATCCTGGTGGATGATGATAATATTCCTCTGGATAGAGCGGTGGAGTTGTATGCAAAAATGGGAATGGCATTAGCTGATGTGGGCATAGCCGTTTGGAACTCAAAATATATCTACAATGTTCGACGCCCGATCGATTATATCCGTGATGTCATGGAACCCGGATGGCAAACTATCCTCAATAACCCCTTAAATAATGTTAGAAGTATGACACCCGAATTTCCTGCCTACCCATCAGGGCACTCAGGTTTCGGAGGCGCGGGCAGCGCTATCATGGCGGATGTATTTGGAAATATGCATCCGTATACAGACAATTGTCACCAGAATCGAACTGAATTTAACGGAGCGTCAAGATCCTATAACACGATCCTTGAAGCCGGAGTTGAAAATGCGTATAGTCGGTTAGCCCTGGGTGTTCACTTCAGGATGGATTGTGATGAGGGTATCCGATTGGGATACCTCGCCGCTACAAGAGTCAATGCAATGCCCTGGCGAAATTAATCTTCTGAGAATGTGTTGCTGTAGTATGAAACACATCTCCTATATGGAGTAAAGGAGGAGTGCTGGAAAGCATTCCTCCTGATCCTCTAATCCACCTATTGTTTTCAACCTGATTCTAATTATCCTTCACAGAGGAGATTTCGTTTGAATGGAGATTCCTTCCAGACGATTCTTTGTGTGACATGTCCAAAACAAGGCAAACCATCCATTCCAGACATCTTATATAATCTAAATAGTGTGAAAATGGAATCTCCAGATAATGCAAACGGCAATGGAACCAACGGATCTGTTCCAAAGAGTATCTCTTATTTTATGAATACCCGAAATTGGTGGGGGCCACTGACCTTCATCGCCATCATCAGCTTGCTCGGTGTTGGAATGATCGGATTTCAGACTTACAATGATGCACCACCGATGGCCGGGTTTGTCTCCAGCAAAGGAGATGTACTGATCAACAAGGAATCACTCATCGCAGGTCAAATCGTATTCCATAAATATGCGCTGATGGAGTACGGTAGTTTCTTTGGCGATGGCGCACAGCGAGGTCCTGACTTCACAGCAGAAGCACTTCATCATGTGGCTGAATTTATGAAAGAGTATAAGATCAGCAGATTCACAGAAGAGAAAGGTGTGGCTCCGGATATGATGGAAGCGAAGATCTTCGGTGAGCTGGTGAAGGAGGAACTGAAAGTAAACCGGTATGACAAAGCCACCAACACAGTGATCTTATCCGATGCTCAGATCTATGCCCTTGACAAACTGAATACCTATTATACTGATATCTATATTGATAAAAATACGGATGATCATTTTCCACCTGTAGGCTATATCGCAGATCGGCAGGAGGTTATTAACCTTAGCCGGTTTTTCTTCTGGGGTGCTTGGGTTTGCGTCACACAACGTCCCGGAAGTGAATATAGCTATACGCACAACTGGCCTTTCGATCCCGGCGCTGGGAATACACCCACATCTCCCGTCATTCTGTGGAGTGTGCTTGGACTCCTCGGATTTGTGCTTGCTTGCGGACTTGTTCTCTATTACATTGGACAATACAATCAATTACCCAATAAATTTTTCAAGCCGCCTGTGCGCGATTTGTTCACGATTGAAAAGGTCAGGAATTATGCACCTACTAAAACACAACGGGCAACCTTTAAATTCTTTTTCGTAGCCATTCTGTTATTTTTTTTGCAGGTCACCAGTGGTATTGTCACCATCAATGATTTTATTGACTTTTTAAGTTATGTCGGAATTCATATCGCTGGTCATATCCCGGTCACCATCTCCCGCAGCTGGCATCTGATGTTGTCTTTGTATTGGATATCTACGTGTTGGATTGCTTCCTCTATTTTTATTCTTCCCATTCTGTCCAAAAAGGAAATTCCGGGACAACTCAGGTTGATCAATATCTTATTTGTCTTGTTGTTCATCCTCGTTGGTGGATCACTGACCGGTATGGTTATGGGTCCGCTGGGTATGATGGGAGAATGGTCAAATTTTCTTGGCCACCAGGGCTGGGAATTTGTTGATTTTGGTAAAGCATACCAGATCCTGTTGATGGGCATTTTCATCCTATGGGGAATTGTAGTCTACAAAGGCATCAAACCGGCATTGGTCAAGCACGAACCCTGGAATCTTCCAAACTGGATTTTGTATTCCGTCATTGGGATTCCATTCCTCTTTTTGTCGGGGTTTGTTGCGCAACCGGAGACCAATTTTGTGATAGCAGACTTCTGGCGATGGATGGTCATCCATATGTGGGTGGAAGCTTTCTTCGAAGTATTTATTACGGTGATCGTCAGTTATCTCATGGTGTTGATGGGACTAGTGAGCCGGCAGGCGGCAATAAGGGTCGTGTATTTCGCCACGATCTTATTCCTTGGCACAGGATTGCTGGGCATTTCACACAATTTTTATTGGAATGCCAAACCTGTAGCCACCATGGCATTAGGAAGCGTTTTTTCTACACTACAATTTGTTCCTTTGATCTTGTTGACTGTTGAAGCCTGGCGCTTTAAAAATATGCCCAGACTGACAGTGGGTAATGTTGCTTACAAGAATCTCGGTGAATTTGGATTTACGGAAGTATTCCTTTTTCTGATTGCTGTCAATTTCTGGAATTTCTTTGGGGCCGGTGTACTGGGGATTATCATCAACCTGCCGATCATGAATTATTTTGAGCATGGCACCTATCTCACCATCAACCATGCACATGCTGCATTGATGGGCGTGTATGGTAATATTTCACTTGCCGCTTTTCTGTTTGCATCAAAACTATTGATAAAGCCGGGTAGCTGGAACAAACAAATCATCAAAATTTCTTTTTGGTCAATCAATGCAGGGTTAATGCTTATGGTGCTATTAGATCTTTTTCCGGCCGGTGCTATACAGTTTAAATCGGTCGTTGACCGGGGCCTGTGGTTTGGCCGGTCAGCCGAATTTATTGAAGGAGACATTTTTAAATCGTTTACATGGTTAAGGGGTATAGGCGCAACGATCTTTTATCTGGGCGGGGTCATTCCACTCGTGTGGTTTGTCATCACCAGAATCAGCGCTGTCAAGAAATGGATTCCTGCCTCTGCAATTCCTATTGATACTGAACTGGAACCCGAACCAATTGTGGAGGAAATGGCGTGATTACTTTCTCCAAAACCAAAAGTTATGGAGTCGAAAATATTTGTCGAAGTGGTGTGATTTCTTTTTTTTAGCCCCGGCACAAGAGTTCGGGGCTTTTTATTTTATGCCAGAGAATAAAACGAGTCATTTCCCTTAAGAAAAATGAATTATTTTGTCGCCTAAAGACCATTGAATGTTCTCCAAATCGACAGAATACGCCTTGCGTGCAATTATTTACCTGGCCCAGAAGAGTTCTGTAGATTATAAAATCGGTATTACAGAACTGTCTGAAGCCATCGATTCGCCTAAATCATTTACAGCAAAGATTCTTCAGAAGCTCACTCGAGGCAATAGATTCATCAGCTCTAGCACAGGCCCCACCGGAGGATTTTACCTCGCGGAACATGCCAAAAAGAAATCACTACTTCATGTGCTGAACTTACTGGAAGATGAAGGGGTCATTACAAGATGCATCCTGGGCTTGAGAGAATGCTCAGAGAAAAATCCTTGTCCGATGCACAATCAATACAAACTAATAAAGCCACAGCTATTGGAGATGCTTGACCGAAAAACAATTGCAGAGCTAGCCAGTGAAATGCAAGATCCAAAGGTCGTCATCCATAATATCACCAGGAAGAAAGGCTGATTGGGTTGATGAAGAATTGCCCCCTTTGATCTACACAATTAAAAAAGAGGAATGACCCAAGCCATTCCTCTTTTTTAATTGCTTTGAGTTGGTTCTTTCGTTGGTGTAAGGGCATCTCCTGCCTGCCATAACCAATACCACTTGTGCTTACAGGGGCTATATGAACAATGGAGATAATGTTTGGGGAAGTAACAGGCCAAGAGGCCATACCGGTTCTTTGTTTTACAATGTGATCGAGTATGATCTCAATGGAAATACGTCGCTCTATAGAAATGCAGCACTTGGGTATGTCAATTTCCTACATGGAGTGAATCCGATCAGTACAGTCATGCTGACCAATATGTATGCCTATGGTGCCGAAAAGCCTGCCAATGAAATGTATCACAGTTGGTTTGCGGATGGTACCAATTATGATAATGCTGTGACTTCATTATATGGTCCGGCGCCGGGGTATCAACCGGGAGGATTTAATCCAAATTTTCATCCCGATCCATCTTACAACGGTGATATTGTTCCGCCTGAGTTACAACCTTCTCTTAAATCTTACAAAGACTGGAATACAAGTTGGCCGGAAAACTCTTGGGAAGTGACGGAGACTTCGATTTCAAATCAGGGTTCATACGTCAAGCTTCTTTCCAAATTTGTATCGATGCCTTGCGTCGTGACGATTACAAACCGGTATGATTCCGGATTTGGTACCCTGCGACAAGCTATTGCATATGCGAGTGCAGGAGATACAATTGATCTCAAGCTTCCTGCCAATGCAACACTCGAACTGTCTAGTCAGCTCGTCATCAACATATACCTGGTGATTGTCAATTCCCTTGCAGGTCAGGCACCTATTCATTGTGTGTCATCAGAGGCAGCGATCGTTGTCAATAGTGGCCAGACTGTTCACCTTTATGATCTATCCTTCACTGGTGCCTGCACCAATATTATTCAAAATCAAGGTAGCCTTCATTTACACCATGTCAAATTTGATGCAACAGGTGTGAGTGGAGATGTATTGAGCAATATAGGCGGAGAAGCGAGAGTGTATGAGGTGGTGGAGTTGAAGCAATAGGGTGAAAGGGCTGAACGGCGGAAGAGGTGGAAGAGACGGAAGGGCGGAAGAGGTGGAAGAGGCGGAAGAGGTGGAAGAGGCGGAAGAGGCGAAAGAGGCAGAACGGCGGAAGAGGCGGAAGGGCGGAAGGGCGGAAGAGGCGAAAGAGGCGGAACGGCGGAAGAGGCGGAAGAGGCGGAAGAGGCGAAAGAGGCAGAACAGCGAAAGAGGCTAAAAGGAAGCAAGGGATGAACGGATGAAGAGGAGATTATAAATTCTCATAGTGTTTTGCTCCTTGGAATTTCTTTCTGGAAATTTCTGTCCTCCCGCTTCTCATGCATTGCACGAGGCGGGATCTCTCTTCGTTCGACCTGTGTGCTGTCTTATACCCCTGCAAAATTGCTTTCAGGCAATTTCTGTCCCCTGTGTGCTGCGCAACCCCGGGGTTTCTGGGGCAATGTTGCGCGAGCAACGAAGTGGAAGAACACAGGCGATGTACTGAGTGGACGGTTGCTGAGCTGCAGCACGAGGATGAGTGGAAGTATGTCGAAGCAGTCGAAGCAGGGGAGAAATAATCAAATCACAGATTTAGAATTTCGATGAGGCAAGAGCGAATTTCATCCTAGTCCGAAATATAAACAAGGTGTGATTCCTGAAACTGGAACCCGCTAATCTTTAAAACATACAATCCTGTTATGTCCGGTCCTGGAATGATTTTGTAATATGGATGATCAGATAATTTTACACTGTTGTGTTTGAGCACCTCAAGTCCGGTGAGTGATGTGAGCGAAATGGTCAGATCATCTATTGGAAAGGGCATCTCAATATAGATCTCGTTCCTAGCCGGATTCGGCCAAATGATTGTTGTAGGTCCGTTTGTTTCAACCGGTATATTTGCAGTTGTCATCCCTCCTTCAAGAGCCCCTGCTGACCGCGGAACTAAAAAGAGCTCACCATCATAATCTGCTGCTGGATTTTCTACAGCGTATCCCAAGCCTATTGCAGGACTCCCTGCTATCAAATGAAAATCCTCCGCTCCGGTATTCATAAATTCCGGATCTTCTCCAACGATGTTATCCTCATCAACCACAGGCAGATCAGGACCCGGCCATCCACTATCCTCGGAATGAAACCAAAGGTTATTGGAAAAGGTAAAAGTCTCCGGTGCTGTGTTAGGCCCGATGTTGCATTCCACATTTACAAGATTGTCAATGTAGAGGATATTGTTGCGAAAGGTGTTATTTCCACAAGGAGGGAATCGCTCAGGATCAACAGTCTCCTGCAGGATGCGGAGCACCCACTTGGTTGGAAGATAAATGGTGTTATTCACCACCTCACAATTGATGGAGCCAACAAATGCGATGGGCGCGTCAGAACCTATGAAGATGTTGGAATACACTTTCAATGCTGCGGCTTCATAGGGTGCATCCAATGGCCTGAAAAACTGCAGACCCGTCGAACCCCCAAGATTTAATGCACGAGCGCCACCGTTTTTAAAAAAGTTTCTTTCGATTGTGATATTGCTTGTTCCTCCTTTAGCCTGTATCGAATTGGATCCCTGGTTTTCGAAATAACATTGTGTGATCAACCCATCATGACACCCTACCATATCAATTCCACTGCCCCCTGCAGCCCCGTTGAGAAACAGACAATTCCTGATTTCAAAATGATCAATACCAGACATTTTGAATAGATCATTATTGCCTGAGGCATTGATGTCGCGAAACGTACAATTTTCAAATGTGAGATGATGAGCCGGGGTCTCATAAGACCCACCATCATCAAAATTTATTCCGTTGCCAGTCTGACCATGGAAAATGAATCCGGCGATATGCAGGTAGGCTGCATCGCTAAATTGCCACGCATTCGTTCCTCCGGAATAGCTTACGGTTTCACCGGGTGCTGCCAGGATGTAGATCAAATCTGTGGAGGTACCTTGAAGGCCTGATACAAATATCCCACCAATATACTCAGCTTCATGCACCAGCATGGTGTCGCCAGGTACAGCATCACCAGCAGCCGCTTCCAGCGATATATATGGAAAACCGGGGCCGATATGAAGTGCAGTGGCATTGGCTTGCTGGAATACTCCCAGCAACATTATGATAAGATTGGTGGTGCGCATAGTATCAGAATTATTGCAATAGTAAAATACATTATTACCGAATAATTAAATTATTCTTTTCGTAAATAATGTAGAAAAGTATTGTGATTGAGCAGAGCTTGCATTCAATACAGCAATATGCCCTTGCTCCCTGTTCCCTGCTCCCTGCTCCCTGTTCCCTGCTCCCTGCTCCCTGTTCCCTGCTCCCTGCTCCCTGCTCCTTGCTCCTTGCTCCCTGCTCCCTGCTCCTTGCTCCTTGCTCCCTGCTCCCTGCTCCCTGCTCCTTGCCCCGTCCAGATTTTTTTACAAAATCTGTCTCCCCTGTGTTCCTCCACTTCGTTGCTTTCAGCAACATGGCTCCGAAAACCCCGGGGTTAATAGTTCACGCTGATAGTTGAAAATTTCCACTGCTCCTTGCCCCTTGCTCCCTGCTCCTTGCTCCCTGTTCCTTGCTCCCTGCTCCATGTTCCCTGTTCCCTGTTCCCTGTTCCCTGTTCCCTGTTCCCTGTTCCTTGCTCCTCGCTCCTTGCTCCTTGCTCCTCGCTCCTTGCTCCTTGCTCCTTGCTATTCCTCCCAAAGATCATACGGATACACACCTTCTTCTAGCAGAAAGTTAAGTCGAGCGGTGACAAACTCCTTATCCTCACGATACGTCACACCAAACCATTCCGCATCACATTCCAAAACCTGGGTGCGTCGGTCGCCAGACTGGATCAGACTATCAACCAGTGATGGTATGTAATATTCTGATTTCAGTTCCTGACCATGCGTTTTAAAGAATATGTCGAAGTCCTTCACAAAGAAATCAAAATAGGATGGATAAAATCCCCACATATTCATCGATACAGGTGTTTCGGGAGTCAGGATGTTGATCAAACTATCATCCCCTGGATAAGAAATGACACCTTTTTCATCACGGCCGATTTGCTTGCACTCCTCGATACCTGCCAGATAGCCATCATTGTCAAGTTTGCAAACACCACGGTTGACAGTACCATGTTCTGATAATGTGTTTGCCAGTTTGTAACCTACGACACTATACTCTTCTTTTTCACGAGCGCCTGTCAGAAATGCATACAGCGTAACATATGCTTCAGGGCCATAATAATCGTCGGCATTGATGACAGCAAATGGGCCAGTGATTGCAGTATGCGCAACCCATACCGCATGACCTGTTCCCCATGGTTTGTCACGTTCCGCCGGATAGGTGTATTGAGCAGGCAGGTTATCCTGTTCCTGAAATACGTAATCTACTTCCATTCGTCCCTTTAATTTTAGATCAAACGCTTCTTTGAATTTATCAGCGAAATATTCACGAATGATAAAAACGACATGATTGAATCCTGCACGATGGGCATCGTACAGACTATAATCAATAATTGTTTCTCCATTGGGTCCGAAGGAATCCATTTGTTTGAGACCGCCATATCGGCTTCCCATCCCTGCGGCCAGTACGACCAGCGATATTTTTTCTTTAGTGTGCATTTTTATTTTGGCTTCTTATTATTTTATTCAATACCGATCACCTGTTTATACGATGGATCCAATGTTTCACCCAATTCTTGTCCCCTTAGCGCATTTTTCTTGGCTTCAGGTATATTGTTGAGCATATAATAACACCTCGAAAGATTGAGGTAGTATGATCCGTTGTCCGGATGGATTCTTATCGCTGCTTCGAAGTCAGCTTTCGCTTCTTCAAATCTTTTAAGTTTATTAAAATATATTACCCCTCTGTTGTTGATGTATTCTGTCTTTTCAGGATAAGCGGCAATGAGTTGATTGTAGTTGAGGATCGCTGCCTCAAAATCGCCGGTGGCATCTTGCGCCCTTGCCAACACAAAGATGGCTGCTTCTTTTTTAGGATATATTTTTTGAAAGCGGATCGCATCCTGCAATGCCTTGTCTTTTTCTTTATTCTCGAGGTAAGCCCGTGTGCGCCATTCAAGAGCATCTGCATAATTCGGATCCGTCTCAAGTGCCTTTGATAAATGAGTGATGACTTCAGGCCATTTCTTTTCATCATAGAGATCAAGTCCTTTATTCGTCCATGCCCGCGGACTCTCCGGATAAGTACTCAACACATCTTCCCACAACGTCTGGCTTGTTTTCCACACAGGAATCCTGGTCCATGTGAGATAAGCCAGAATACCTATCCATGTTCCTGCAATCCCGATGACAATCCATTTATATTTTGACCAACTATTTTGTAATGCACCGTATACCCCCATGGCCATCATAAAGAAGATACTGATATAAGGTACATAGGTATATCGCTCAGCTACAACCGCATTACCAATGGAAACAAGCTGCAATACCAACAGTAGATTAATGATGTAAAAACCGAAACCAAACAAGAGATTCCTGTTTCTCACTTTAAGCAATAGAAAGGTAACGCCTGCCAGAGAGGTTAATGTCGCTAAATAATAGAATGGTGTAAGCTCTTTTGGGAATGGATGTAATGCAGAAAGCGGGTAGGGTATAATCACTTTGAAGAGGTACCAGATCAATCCGAAACCTGCATAACAAATCCGGTCAAGGATACCATGCAATTCAACGGAGGCAACGGCTCTTTCCGATTGGATAGATAAGGTAGCGTAAGCAATAATACCAGATAAAATAAATAAAGGAATCTTCTCCGTAATCCATGACCAGTTCCAATCGCGCTTGAGATAATAATCTATCGCGATCAGCGAGAGTGGTAATACAATCGCAGCCGGTTTACACAAAAGGGAAATAGCGCCGAGCAGTGTCACCAAGGCAAGATATTTTATTTGCCGCACTCGAACATAATTGACATATACGATCATCGCGGCGACGTAAAAAAGGGTGTAGAGTAAATCTTTACGTTCAGAAATCCAGGCGACTGATTCGACATGCATAGGATGGATACCAAACAGGAGGGCTACAAATGCACTGACCCATTTATTGCCTGAAGAAAGCAACCAAATAAACCAAAACACCAATCCTGTATTGATGACATGCAGGATGATACTCGTCAGGTGATAGGTCATCGGGCTCAGTTCGGCAAACTGGTAATTTAATGCCAGGCTCAGGATGGTCACCGGATGATAATTAGATACCACCGGGGTGGAAAATATTGCTTTCAATCCCTCCATACTCAAGTCTTTGAGCAAGGGATTACTGGTGACATAGAGGACATCATCCCAGTTCGTAAATCCATTGCTCAGTGCTGGAAGATAGAGACCGAAAGTGATGACCAATAAGGGAATTAATAGCGTCCACATCGATTTGGATGCGGGGACTGTAGTATCTGGCTTCCGGGTTTTCACCTTTGGCTTTTCACTTGTTTTTTTTCGTTTTTCTGCCATGATGCTGATTAGCCCAAAAATAACAGAATTTGCCTGATCTGCCCCTAAACCTCTTAAAGGAGAATTTCTGCATTTCCTCAGCCTCAGCCTTCACCTCAGCCTTCGCCTCAACCTTCGCCTTTTTGCCTTTCCACCTTCCAAACCATATGCTTACTTTTGCCGACAATTCCGGCATCAATAAGATCAAGGAGCCTTAAATCGTTAGAGAAAGATGAAACGTAGCCCCCACCTCATAGCCCCATCCATCCTGTCAGCCGACTTCGGTGACCTCAACGCCACCATCGACCTGATCAATAACAGCGAGGCAGACTGGTTCCATGTCGATGTCATGGACGGTATGTTTGTTCCGAACATCAGTTTTGGTTTTCCGGTCATGGAAGCCCTTCAGCGCAGGGCTACCAAGCCACTGGATGTCCATCTCATGATCGAAGGTCCCGAACGATATATTGAAAAGTTCAGATCCCTGGGCGCACATATCATCACGGTGCATCTTGAAGCATGCAAACACCTGCACCGCGTCATCCACCAGATCAAAGAAACCGGAGCACTAGCCGGTGTAGCCATCAATCCTCATACCTCCGTAAGCCAACTCACCGACGTATTAGCTGATGTCGACCTGGTACTCGTGATGTCCGTCAATCCCGGATTCGGCGGCCAGAAATTTATTTATCAATCCATTTCCAAAGTCGCGCAACTCAGACAGATGGCGAATGAAAGAAACCTGTTTCCTTTTATCGAAGTGGATGGAGGCATCGGGCAGCACAATGCAGAGCGCGTATTGCAGGCAGGTGCCAATGTCCTGGTGTCTGGCAATGCAGTTCTCTCCGCAGAAGATCCCAATGCTGCAATCCATAATCTTAAAGCGATAGGTCAGGAAGGTTTTAAAAGTATACCCGCTTGAAGATCTTTCTACGTCTGGTAAAATACATCCCATTGTTATCGGGAATTTTGCTTGCCTCCACTTTATTTGGACAACAACAATTCACGGTGTTTGGTATCATCACAGATCAGCAGGACAATCAACCTGTTGAACTGGTCAGCGTTCTCGCGCCACCATCTATTACCACCGTATCCTCAAACGAAAATGGAGCTTTTGAAATAGTTGTTCCGGCAGGAGTGAAAGTTACACTGCAATTCAGACGCACAGCTTTTGAGCACCTCGATTATGAAATCACACCACAAGCTGCCGGTAGCCGCTATCAGCTAAACATCAATCTCAAGCCCGTAAAATCTGACATGGAGATAGTGGTCACCGGCCAGAAGATCGACGATGCCGGTATGATCAGAGAGAATGTTGAAGGCATGAAACTGATTCCTAGTACTACAGGAAATCTGGAGTCTTTACTTCCATACATCGCGTTAGGCACCACGAGCGGAACGGGAGGTGAACTGACATCGCAATACAATGTCCGTGGTGGCAACTACGATGAGAATCTGGTCTATGTCAATGACTTTGAAATATACAGACCACTGCTGGTCAGAAGTGGCAACCAGGAAGGTTTAAGTCTTCCCAATCCGGATCTGATGCGTGACCTTAGTTTTTCTTCCGGTGGTTTTGAAGCAAAGTATGGCGATAAGATGTCTTCGGTTCTTGACGTGAGATATAAGCTGCCAGATAGTCTGAGAGGATCATTGATGGTCAGCCTGCTAGGCGCATCAGGACATTTGGAAGGCAGTATGCCTGTCGGAAAAGATGGTTACAAACACTGGCGATACCTTGTGGGTGTGCGTTATAAGACGAATGCATATTTACTCGGTTCGCTTGATGTCAAAGGAGAATACAATCCTTCCTTTACGGATTATCAGATTTATACAACGCTTGACCTGTCCAGAGACTGGCAGCTCGGCCTGCTGGCTAATATCAATAAGAGCAAGTATGATTTTATACCCGTCAGCAGCGAGACGGCTACTGGACTTATCACTTTTGCACTCCGACTTTCCACTGAATTTGAAGGGGCAGAAAGTGATGTTTTTCTGAATGGCATGACCGGAGTTGCATTATCTTTTGTGCCGGACAGAAAGAAAAATCCGCTCTTTCTTAAATTCCTTGTGTCAGGCTACAAAGGCCTCGAACAGGAAAATCTTGATATCATCGGCCAATACCGGCTCAGCCAGATCGAAACAAGTCTCAACGACCCAAATGCTGGCGAAGAACTTGCATTACTAGGTTCCGGAACACAACATGTCTACAGCAGGAACGTATTGCAGATGAATATTCTCAATGCAGAAATAAAAGGTGGCATCGAACTCCAGCAGAGTCCTGCAAAATCAAATTTTATCCAGGCTGGTTTGAAGGTTACTTACCAGGATATCACAGATCATATTCATGAATGGGAACGGTTGGATTCTGCCGGGTTTTCATTGCCTTATGATCCGTCCGCTTTAGAATTGCAGTATGTATTAAATTCAGACAGGGATCTTCAGACGCTGTTGTATTCAGGGTATGTGCAGAATACCTACACATTTCAATATGGAGGTGGAAAGGAAGTCAGAATAACGGGAGGAATCAGAGGTCAGTATTCGGATGTGAACAATGAGTTTTTTGTTAGCCCAAGGGTTCAATTCACATATACACCCGTTGCGCATAAGGGTTTTAAGTTTGCAACAGGTTGGTACATACAGCCGCCTTTTTACAGGGAGCTGCGGATGCCTGATGGAGTCATCAATCAAGACGTGCTTGCACAGAAATCTTTTCAGGTACTTGCAGGCTATTCATCAGGTTTCGGACCAAAAGGTACTGTGGGTCCGAAATATAAATTGATCATTGAAGCCTATTATAAATCTTTGTGGGATCTGGTATCGTATGAAGTTGATAACGTGCGGATCAGGTATGCGGGAGAAAATAATGCCATAGGGTATTTGGCAGGAATTGATTTTCGCATCAATGGGGAGCTTGTGCCGGGTGCAGAGTCATGGATCAATCTATCTTTCCTTCACGCACGTGAACAACTCGATGGGATTCAACATCTGAAACGTGAGGTAGGTGAAGTGGAAGGTGTTCCGGTGACGGATGTGCCGAGGCCTACAGATCAGTTTATGAACATCAATGTTTTTTTTCAGGACTACCTTCCTAATAATGACAATTTCAGAGTGCACATGAATCTGTCGGTTGGAACGGGTTTGCCATTCGGTATTAAAGACAACAATATCATCTATCGGAATCCGTATCGATACAAGCCATACCACCGGGTTGATATTGGATTTTCTTTCAGGCTGTGGAGCCGGTTGTGGGAGCTGGACAAGCCCAAAAGTATATTCAGAGTGACTCGCGATAGCTGGATGAGTATTGAGATATTTAACCTGCTGCAGGTCCGTAATGAAGCCAGCAGGACCTGGGTCAAAACTATTTTCCAGCAACAATACGCGATCCCCAACTACCTCAGTTCGCGTAGGGTAAATCTCAAATTCAGATTCGAATTTTAGGAATGGGAACGTAAAAAACGACTAAGCGAAGAAAACAAACTTGAGGCCAAGAGCATGTAATATCCACTTGGCGAGTTTTTTTGACCACGAGTAGGATGCTGAGCAGGCGGACAAGGAAGGGAGTATGGAAGGCGGAGCCTTGGTTCTTTTTACCGGTGAAAAAGAACACGAATCCTGCAAATAGTGGGTAAATCAGGAACTTCCATGTATCTTTGCCGTCCGTTAAAAACCGGTGGTTCACTCGTGAAGGCAGCCGGCAAGGTATTTTAACCATTAAATTTTAACCGTAACCAATGTCAGTAAGAATCAGACTTCAGCGTCATGGACGCAAACAAAGCCCTCTGTATCACATAGTTATAGCTGATGCAAGGTCCCCAAGGGATGGTAGTTTTATAGAAAGGATCGGGGTATATAACCCTATGACCCGCCCTGCCACCATCGAAATCGACCGAATGAAAGCCTATGAGTGGATGACCAATGGCGCCCAGCCAACGGAAACCGTTCGCGCTATCCTTCGTTTCAAAGGCGTACTTTTTTACAAACACCTCCAGCGTGGTGTTGCCAAAGGGGCTTTTTCACCTGAAGAGGCAGAAATCAAATTCAGAGCCTGGGTCGATGAAAAAGAAATCAAAATTCAGGAGCGTGTCAAAGCAACTGCTGATGAGCGTAAAGAACGCGCAGCACAAATCTCCGGTTCTGTTAAAAAACTGGTGAAGAAAAAAGTTGATACCCCTGTCGATGATGAACTCCTCAATGTGAACCTGGCCGAGCAGGCAGCAGCCGAAACAGCAGCTGATGAAGAAGTGGTGGTAGAACAACCAGTAGCAGAGGAGCCAGTTGTAGCGGCAGAAGAAACAACCGAAGTAGTAGCAGAAGAAACAACCGAAGTTGTAGCAGAAGAAACAACCGAAGCTGTAGCGCAAGAAACAGCAGAAGTTGTAGCAGAAGAAGCAACCGAAGCTGTCGCAGAAGAGACAGCAGAAGTTGTAGCAGAAGAAACAACCGAAGCTGTAGCGCAAGAAACAGCAGAAGGTGTAGCAGAAGAAGCAACCGAAGCTGTCGCAGAAGAGACACCGGAAGCCGTTGCTGAAGAGAAGAAAGAAGAAACAACACCCGACGCTTAGTCGCATAGGGTTTAGTATGTAGGGCAGACTGAAAAGTGGCCTTTAGATATTGTAAGTTTTTGGAAAAGAATTTTAGTACACCTGGTAAGGCCTTATGGGACTTACCAGGTGTACATGTATTAAACCGAAATTAAATTTTTCTACTTATGGAAAAACTGGATCCCAAATATCAGGCTGAACTGGATACCCTCAGAGGTGTAATTCAAAGTTCAGATGTACTCGCTACATACCTTGACGATGAGGAAGAGGCGAGTTACCAGGCAATAAGAGATGCATTCGAGCCGCAGATAGAAGCTTTATATGAACGTGTGGCAGAAGATCACCCCCTTCAGTTGACCACGATGGAGTCTACCTTACTTCATCCGGAATTTGAAGGTTTATATTTGCCAAAAGTATTAGGATTTAGTGTCCTGAGAGGAGAAATTGACAGTGACTATCATTACAGGCGCCCACAGGATCATTTTAAAGAAGTTTTACTGGCACTGGCCGATTCTTCCAACTTTGATTGGATTAAAATCAAAATAGGTCAAAGTTGCCAGATCGGATTTGCCCTCTCCAGCGAAATATGGGTGAGCAACCTAATCAATTCCGTAGAAAACAAAACGGTAAGACATTTTTTTGAATCGATGATCAATGATAAGTTCCGGACCCTTTCCGCGAGGAAAGCTGCGTATGATGGATACTATCGCCAGTTTACACATCACAATTATCATTCTGCTGAATTTCCAAAGACCATCGGAGAATTAAAAACACTTTTTTCTTCGCTCGAAAAGTTTATTCAGTACAGAATTAAGAATAATAAAATCAATCTAAGTCTCCTTCCAAATTTTAAAGAATTCCTCAACAAGGAGGCTTTCAAAAAGGAAGAAGAATATCTCCGAACGCTGATTCTTTTTAGCCGCTATTTTCCGCATGCCGGACACGAAGAATGGATAAAAGGAGTTCTGAATCATGCGAGAACCAATCTTCCGGAATTCAACGAGTTGTATTTCAAATACGTCCTCGAGATCGAAGAGAAAGGGTTGAGTCTTGATAAGGAATCAGATCTTAATGTGCAAAAGCTACTTGATCCTTCCTTACAAGATGATCTCATGAGGTATTCATCGCTCATCGAGGTGATTCATCAGAAAGGATATATCCACGAAGAAGCTATCGAAGCCACGCGGGTATTTTATGAAAACCATGCAGGCCTTTCTAATATCAATGAATCCCTTCGCCATACGATCTACGGTCATTTCGAACGCTTGATAAGCAATCTGCCGGTAGAAGATTATAAAGTACTGACAGGATCAGACCATAAAAAATCTGAGGAGGAAGCTGTTAAAGATGAAAGCATAGCGAGATTCATGAAACTCTATATGGATATTTTTGCTAACCAGGAGTTTAATATCCGTCTACGCGACTTAAGCATGGGTTTTGTCAACAAATGCCTGAAAGCATTTACAGATAAACGCAGTGCACACTACCAGGATATCAAGCACTTCGTCATGGATAAATTTCCTGAGTGGTCTTTCATGAAGGAAAAGGAAGTCGCTGAACTGTTCAAGACACGTAGGAAACGTAAACCAGGGAAGTAGTGTAAAGGGAAGTTAGAAGTTTGAGCACAAATAAACAATCTCAAGCCCGTACTAACCTGACACCCATCGAATTCGTTAAATTGTGCCGTGTTATCAGATAAAGTGCCCTATTTCATTCTTGACCTCCTCCAGCAGGCCCCTTCGGTCTATGTGGAAGGGCTGGGACGCTTTGAAGCCATATTCCATCCGGCACTGATTGATATTCCCAATTCCAGGATTAATCCACCCTACATTGAACCGGGTTTCAACGTGGATCAAGAAGCCCCGAGTGATTTACTTGCTTCCTATA
>JBBRDL010000023.1:0-35216 GCA_038203965.1 Chitinophagales bacterium
TTGACGAAATAGGCGATATCACCATCCGGATTGCAGGTTGATAGATTGACAGGCATCCAGGTGATCCCATTGTCAGGGTTGACAATGGTAAAGTTTTCGGGCGTAGAAAAATCAATCAATGGTGGCACCTCACTGATCACGGGCTGGAGTACTTCCACCATATTGTTGATGGTCTTTGTAGATGTGCCATTTGGATTTTGTACAGTAAGTGTCACATCATATTGACCTGCTACCGAATAAATGACACCCGGATTTCTAAGATTTGATGAGGATGGAGTTCCTCCGGGAAATACCCAGGACCATGTAGCTCCTTCATGGGATAACATAGAGAAATCATCAAAGTGGATGGTGTCTCCGGGGCAGGATGTTACTCTTTTATTCACCATAGGTTGAGCTACCGGTCGCGATGTCGTAGCCATCGGGGCTTCCCATATCCCTTTTCCATAGGCACCGATGCGCAATTTATGATCTCTGTAAAACGGACGGAGTATACAGGTGGAAATTTGTTTTGGCAGCCCATTATTGTATGGCATCCATTCCGTCATATTGTCATCCTTAAACCATAGCGTTCGGTAGGTACCGAGATAAAGCCCTCCATCCGTGCCACCCTGATGTAGTATATACGTAATATGCTCGCCATTGATAGCAGCGGTCGTGAGGTTTGTCCAGCTCGCTCCACCATCCGCAGAGGTGTATATTTTTTCATTATCACCTCCATCCGGGAACGCAAGCCACAGTCTGTTTTCATCTTCTGCACTGCAGGAGAGCAGGCACCTACGTGCATACCCCGGAGGGAAGGAAAGCGGATTCCATGTCTCCCCTCCATCAATACTTTTCCATAGGAGGCCCGGATCCCAGGAATATTCATCGCGTTGAAAAAGATACATTACCTGCGGATTGCTTCTGCAGATTTCAAAACTCATCGTGCGGGCATTGACATCAGTACCAAATTCATACAACACAAAAAAGGATGCGCCGCCGTCGTTGGTTTTCCAGAGTTTGTTTTCACTGGTGATATAAAAGGTATTCCATGTAACCGGATCCCATTCCATTTCACCACTTTCAGCATCGTAATAACTTTCATTTGGAAACTTTCCAAAACCACTATACTGCACATACCCGTTTTGCAGCTCAGGGAGTATTACTTTTCCCAGATCAGAATGATACGTCTGACGTCCTTCACCCGGATTGACATATCCTGTAGGTGCTTCACCACCACCCAGGCTGAGATATTCGCCAGGCATCCAGTTTTCATGCCATGCTGAATTTCCATTGTGATACCTGCCACCGACCAGGATATCTTCATTCCATCCCGTACCAAAGCCCCAATAATCTGAGCTGGTGATTCCACGATTGACCGCATAGTGTGTGACAAAATGATCATTGCTATATTCGATGCCACCATCACTGGTCATCCATATATCGGTACCATTGATTTCTATTTCCTGACAGTCCGGGTGTACGTAGTTAAAGTTGTTGCCACAATATCCGCCATTGCAAGAAAAGGTCTGTGCACCATCAATAGATATCCAAAGGTTGAGGAATCCTGCCATGACAAAATCAGGATCAATGTCGGATGCATCAAATCCCAGGTTATAAAATCCCTGATGATATCCACCTGTGCGGCCGATAGTCGCCATATTGGGATGGTTGACTTCATCCCAGGGGCCACCTGCAGGGGGATTGGGCAGCGTCCATGATTCACCTGCATCATCTGATCTCCAGATTCCAATAAATCCTGAGTCATCCGTTTTGGCTTCACCAATCAATACAGCGTATATCCTGTTTGGATCCGCTTTCGTGACAGCAAGACGAGCACCTCCATCATTTCGGCCCTCCTGATTGGAAAAAAACCAGCCGTTGTCTTTGAGTTCCCAGGTAAGACCTGCATCCGTTGATTTATAAAACCTGCATATACCAGCAACAGGATCATTTTTTACAAGGAAAGCAACACTTGGATCATTAGGTTTCCATTCAAGATCATAACATGCTTCATTGATGAGTCGTGTCCAGGACGTACCAGCATCTTCACTTCTATACAAACCACGTTGTGTCGCTGCGAGTACGATTTGGTCTTGACCAGGGTTGATGAGGATGTCATTGGTCCACATATCACTATCGCTCAGTACGAGTTCCCAGGAGGCACCACCATCTGTGCTTCTGCGGATATTGTTGTTTTCGCCGACGAAGACTATATCAGGATTAGTAGGGTGTACTTCGAGCGCACCCGGTGGTCCGATTTCATACGTTCTGGAGACACACGTCCATGTCAATCCTTTGTCTGTGCTCTTGAATATTTCAGATCCTTCAGTTCCGCAATAGACGATATGGGGATGTGACAGCGATTGATCGATACAATAGATATTTGATTGGGAAGATTTAGCAAAAGGGGATGGTCCGGTATTGGTATTAAACGTTTCAACAGGGCCCATAACAGACCAGGTTTCGCCACCTCTTTGCGGGTTGTTTGTTTTTAGTCGGTCAAGTCGTTGGTTAAAGGCATCCACTTCCGCATCAGTTGGTTTTTGTACAGAGCCTTGTGCATTGATAAAAGGTTCTGCCGCGCGGCGCCATTTTTTATAATACTGCGTATACGTAGTTTTTGCCTCGGGATTATCCTGACGCCAGAGGCGGTATTCATCATCGACTTGCCATACGTTTGGATGATCTGCATACATTTTCGTGGCCCATTCGGGGAGGGTTTCTCCGGCTGTAGGGGCAACTTTGTGCAATTGTTGTGCAGTAAGTTGCAGATGGAGCATGAAAACGAGGATGAAAGAGAGGATTTTCATAAATCTTGTGTTTGAAGAGCTAAATGTATCAGAATACAGACAACCTGCAAAGCAGTGAAGTCAAAAAAGGGCTCTTATCTTGCAGATTGATTTGTAGTATTTAATGAACAGATGCAAAATATAGTCATTATCGGCCCTGCCCATCCGCTCAGGGGAGGAGGTCTGACGACCTTTAATCATCGCCTGGCACGGGAATTTATAGCCCAGGGTGATTCCTGCGTGATTTATTCCTTTTCCTTACAGTATCCATCGTTCCTCTTCCCGGGTACATCCCAGTTTACGGGCGAACCGGCTCCACCTAATCTCACCATTTATTCCGTCATCAACTCTGTCAATCCGTTCAACTGGCTGAAAATCGGGCGAAGGATAGCAAAGGCAAAACCCGATCTGATCCTTGTCCGGTTCTGGATCCCTTTCATGGGCCCGGCCCTGGGCACGATCCTCAGGCAAGTCAGGAAGAATAAACATACCCGGATCATCTGCCTGGCAGATAATATCATACCTCATGAGAAAAGGCCTGGTGATGATTTGCTTACCCGCTATTTTTTAAAAAGTTGCGATGGTTTCATCACGATGTCTGAAAAAGTGATGTCCGATCTCCGCTCTATTGAAAAAGTTAAACCGGCTCAGTTGGTTCCACATCCTTTGTATGACAATTTCGGGGACAGCATTCCTAAAGCGGTCGCACGTGAAAAGCTTGGTATCAACAGTAATGAAAAAGTAATACTCTTCTTTGGGTTCATTCGTAAGTATAAAGGTCTTGATATTCTGCTGAGGGCTATGGCAGATCCGCGTATCAAAGCTGCAGGTATAAAATTGCTTGTCGCCGGTGAATTTTATGAAGATGAAAAAGTATATCAGGAGCTGATCGATACGCTGGGTATAAGGAATCAACTCATCATGCACACTCATTTTATTGCGGACGTGGAAGTAGTTAATTATTTCTGCGCTGCTGATCTGGTGATACAGCCCTATAGAAATGCGACACAGAGTGGGGTGACGCCTTTGGCTTACCATTTCGAGAAACCAATGATCGTCACTGATGTGGGTGGATTGCCCGCTATGGTATCGCATAGAAAATCAGGTTTAGTGACGGATGTAGATGTGGAGGCCATTGCAGAATCCATCATTGAGTTTTACGCATTAGGAGAAGATTTTTTTATTCCTCATCTTCGGTCCGAAAAACAAAAGTTGTCGTGGGCGCATTTAGTGGATAGTATTAAAGCTTTAGCTTAAAGAATCATGAAAGAAAAAATAAAATCAATCATAGCACAATCGATAGGGGTCAAACAAGGGATCATAGATGATCCGGTATTATTGACGACCATTGAAGCAGTCGTGACAGAAATCGTGCTTGCCTTCAGGGCTGGCAACAGGATCTATTTTTGTGGCAATGGGGGGAGTGCTGCAGATGCACAGCATCTTGCTGCAGAATTTTCAGGCCGGTTTTACAAAGACAGGGTAGCCCTTCCGGCGGAAGCGTTGCATTGTAATACATCCTATCTGACGGCGGTAGCCAATGACTATGGATACGAGCAAGTATATGCGAGACTTATTGAAGGTATCGGACAACCTGGGGATATACTGATAGGTCTTTCGACTTCTGGAAATTCTGTCAATATCATTGGCGCTTTTAAAAAGGCAAAGCGGAATGGGATGATCACGGTGGCCTTTACAGGCGCAAGCGGTGGCAGGATGAAAGAGGAAATTGATTTTCTGATCAATGTGCCTTCTACGGATACGCCACGCATACAGGAGAGCCATATCATGGCAGGGCATATTATCTGCGAACTTGTCGAAGAGCAATATTTTGATTAAAGAAGCAATTATATTGACCAGCGGAACTGATGTCGTGGCGAGTGAAACAAAGCCAGATCTTCCGCAATGCATGACTCCGATAGCGGGTCATCCATTCCTGTATTATACAATTCGCCATCTGGAGATGAAAGGGATCGAACGATTCATTTTTTCACTCGGACATGGCCATGAAATTGTACAAAAGTACTTACGGAATCATTTCCCTGCACTTGCATTTGTTTGTTTGGTTGAAAAGGAGCCGTTGCAATCAGGCATTGCCATAGCAGATGCGCTTGCAAAAACAGAGGAGAAACATATCCTGGTGCAGCATGGAAATATTTTTTTTAAAATTGATCTTCATGCACTTGCAGCAGTTCATACAAAAGAAAATGCGGAATGCACCATTGCTTTAAAGCCTATGAAAGCGACTGATCTGTATGGTTCGGTCCTTCTGGGGGAAAATGGCAGGGTCTTGTCATTTGAAGAAATAAAATACATTGAATCCGACAATATCAATGGAGGAGTATATCTCCTGGATAAAGATCGTTTTCTAGCGACAGCCCTGGCTGATAAATCTTCATTTGAAACAGATTACCTGAAGCCCAATTGTGCAAATAAGAAATTCTATGGTGTCGTACAGGATCGTTGTTTTGTTGATATCTCGATATCGGCTGAGGTTGAAAAGGCACAAGTAGAATTGAAACACTTCCCATTTCCATTGGATGTACTCGACCGCACGTGGACATTGTTTCTGGATCGCGACGGTGTGATCAACATCAACAAGGATGAAAGTTATGTGATGAGCCGTGATGAATTTATTTTCAAAGAAGGAGCTTTGGAAGCTATGTACAGGTTGAGTGGTCTTTTTGGAAGGATTATTGTCGTCACCAATCAGCGCGGGGTAGGGAAGGGTCTGATGTCCGAGGATGACTTGCACGACATTCATGATTATATGAAGGAAAAGGTAACCTTTACGTGCGGAAGGATAGATGATATTTTTTATTGCACATCGACGGATGATGCGCATCCTGATCGTAAACCAGCTATTGGTATGGCTACGAAGGCAAAGAAAAAATATCCTGAAATTGATTTTTCAAAGTCCATTATGATTGGTGATAAAGCAGGAGATATGCAATGGGGAAGAAATATAGGTGCGTTGACCGTATGGATTCCATCTATTCGGTTTAAAGGAACAGTTGATCCTGCCGATATCGATCTGACCTGTGGTTCGCTTTTTGAATTTGCTCTTCTCCTCCAGCTCAACGAATAAATGACTGACCAGACCATCATCTTTCTTTCAGGCTTGTTCTGCCTTGGCTTTGCGATATTCCATTCCCAGTTTTGGAAATTATTTCACTGGAAAAGTGAACTTGAAAAACTTTCCGCACCGAATAAGGCGATTATGCAAATTGCGAATCTCCGGTTGATTTATTTTTTTGTTTTTGTGGCTGCTGCATGTTTCATATTTCCTGACGAACTGGCAACCACCACCTTTGGCCATTTTTTCTTAGTTGGGATGTCTTTGTTCTGGCTTGGCAGGACGATTGAGCAGTTTATATTTCTTCGCATTGATCACCCGATGGTGCACCTGCTCACCTATCTTTTTATTATCGGGACGATATTGTTCGCATTGCCTGTATTATTATGATCTTCGGAGACAGGTGAAAAGCGTAATGGTTAATGGTTAATGTGAAAGGGTTAATGGTTAGTGGTTAAGAAGGAAGCATACCATCCTTAGTCATGAGCTCAATTCTCAATTGTCAATTCTGAATTATAATCTCATGTCCAGCTAGTTCAATACCCTTGCTATTGAGCAGTTTTATATAGTACTTTCCAGCGGTGCCAGCGCCTTTCCAGCTTATCACCCGTGCACCTTTCTCGGTATTGACAGCGGTGGCATGCTGATTTTTCCATACTTCTTTGCCTTTGGCATCGACCATCTGGATATATATATTCTCAGACTTTGGACTGTTGATCCGGACCCAGTAATAGAGTTTCTGGCCCGTTTGGAAAGTCGTTTTCATTTTTCCCGGTGCATCAAGGGTGCCTGATGCCATAGTACGGAAGTCACTATGCTCGGTCATGCTGATTTCGTCTGCAGCGCCGGCTTCAATTTTGAAATTAGTTCTGCCCACTTCAACACCTTGACTGTTATAGACTTCAACACGATAATCTCCAGGTGTTTTGATCGTAGCACTCACACTGGTCCATTGTGTTTTATCAGCTCCCGCTTCAACTTCTTTATACGTGGGTTCGCCGGTGATTTTACCATCTGCTGTGAGTAATTTGACCTGAATAAATTCCATGTTTTGTGGCGTACTTAAATTCATGACAAGATGAATCCTCGTCGTTTGGAAAGTCCTGTTCTCGATCGAATTTTGAATGGTCCTGTCCAGTTTATTTGTGGTAAACATTTTGATCACCGAAATATATCTGGAAGCCATTTCATTTGCATCAATCGAATCATTCCGCACCAAGGATTTGAGGGTTATCAGGGATTTGACCAATTCAGATTGCGGCAGCGATCCAGCCATGATCGAATCCATTCTGCCAAATTGTTGATCTACTTGCAAAATGATTTCTGCAATCGAGTCCTTTTGGTGTGATGTTTTTTCGGTTTCGACTCTCAGATTATCACTCACGATCTGTAATTGATCCGCTTTTGTTTTGGACTCCCACCACATAAATGCAGCAAGCCCTGCAAGACCAACCGCAATCGATAATAAGACGCCTCGTATTCGTGCAAGCTTTTTTTGCTGGGCCATTCTGTCCTCCTGTTGCAGCCGGTCTTTCTCCTCTGAAGCCTGACGGAGGACTTCTTCTTCACATTTGTCGAGAAATTTTTCCATCTCTGCGGACAAACCTAGTTGCGGCCTGAATTCATCAAAAGCGGCCAATTGTTTTTGATTCAGAAAGGCACCTGTTTTCTGATATTCCTCATACGAGTTGATGAGTCGCTTGCGTATATGCTGCAGTTGCTTTTGTGATTGAGATCTCCGGCCTTCAATGACAAGGGCAAGGCTGTCATGTGCAAGTTCAAAATGCTCATCTCCACGGCGAAGAATTCTGTCCTGCTGGAGCGTATTTAGAATTTCTGTCAGCATGGCAGCCGGTATGTCCTTCAGGGTAGCGACTGCTTCCTCGGACAAGGCAATATCTTCTCCGGTTTGTTTGTAGGCTACCGGGCGTTTGGTTCCTTCTTCACTGACAAACACATCCAGGACATGCTGTATCGCGTTCGGGTTTATGGTTTTAAATTTTTGTACCAGTTGAACGCGCAATGCTCTCGTCTGGTCATCAAGGAAACGTTCAAGAACATTGTCTATTTTTCCAATACTTGCAATATCATTTTTGGTAACGTCCAGTTTTGGAAAACCTTCATGTTCAGTTTGCCCATATTGTTTGCGATACTTATCTCTGTAGAGCATATCAAGATATACCTGCAGGTAGGGTAGGGTAATACCTGTGCGTGGATCACTGATATTTTGCACCATCAACTCCAGCAATTCATCTTTAGGCTCAGCCAGATGAATATTGAATTTATCGAAGGAAGAACTAATGACACTTTTTACTTTATTGGGCCCCATGGGCTCAACCCTGAATCGATGATCAAAGAGTTCAGGAATAAGCGTTTCATAGGCATAAAGCTGGCCTATATATTCTTCCCGCATGATCAGGACGATCTTTGAAGGGAGCTGCGCATCAAGCAACTCCCGGAGGGAATGCATAAAGATCTTTTGCTCTTCTTCTTTGCCAAGAATAAAAAGTTCCTCAAACTGATCAAAAAGCAGGTACACCGGGCGTAGTGATTTGCGGAGCAACATCGATACATTATCTGCCAGCGAATCTTTGGCCATCTCCCCAAGTGCATTGCGCATCACCGCAGAGGTAGAGGCATTGATGTTGTTATTGCGACGGATAAAGATCGGATACCAATCCGGTCCATCAAAACGACTGGCTAGTCCACATTGAATCAGGGATGTTTTGCCGGTCCCTGATAAGCCATAGACAAGCAGCATGGGCGTCTTAAAGACAACATTGTACAAGGTATCTATTTCCTGATCGCGCCCGAAGAAGGCATCCTTGTCCTTTAGCGTAAAGGCATCGAGAAACTTAAACGGGCTTCTCATAAGTTTTGCAGCGGTTGTTGGAATACAGAATTGGAGAAGGCATCGAATTGATCACGCAGCACTTTAAAATGTTTTTGTTGTTGGATGAGCAATGGTGGATCCAGCGGTTTATAGACATGCTTGTAGACATAGGTATTGGATGCCTTATCAAAGCGGTCATAGAAATACAACTTCGCGATACTTGCTTTTTCATCAAAAGCATTTTCATCGATGATAAATGGGCTCAGGTTGAGGGAGAGCTTTGGTTCATTCTTTTTAAGGATCAGGACTGAATTGCTGTCAAGTGCCTCTTCTTCAATTTCGGTGTTGACAGCGAGGCCTACAAAACGTTGCTCTAGCTTGACCACATTGTGTTTATACCTTGTTTTAATAAAACGTTTGTATTTGAGCACATCAATATCCTTGACGGAGGCCATGATATAATTGGAAATAAAGCCGAGATTTTTAAAAAGTTCAGCCAGTTTTATTTCGCTTTGGATGCACAGTTCTTTAGCTTCTTCTCCCGGGACAGATTTTTCTTCAATTTTTTTAAGTACAAATTCAAGATAAGAGACAGCGTCATACAATGCTCCTTTGCTGTTATAGGCATCGGTCAGTGTGGAGAGTTCTTCTACAAAGTATTTTCGCCCATGGGTATCCATGATCTGCCGGGCAGTCGTGATCAGATCCAGAAATTTCTGGCTGCTCGTACCACTCACCGATGAATTAAAAAACTCCTTCAACTTATCACTGATCGGATCTGCAATGGCAAATTTCTCCTGACTTGAAGCCACTTCCCATAAATCGGCCAATATGGTAAATCCCAGAAGCTCCATCATGGTATTGTAAATGATAATAATCTGCTGCAAACGGGCTTCACCAAGCTGGTTATAGAATGTCTGGCCACCGGAGCCAGGATCTTCATCGACTAGTAATTTTCTAAATTGCTCGCTCACCGGATGAGGAAGTGCACGGAGGATGGCTTCGCGTTTATCCAATATACTTTTTGTCGCTCCGTCATTTTCATCATCTACCATCTTTTTAATATCTTCCCTATAAGGAGCAAGTGCTTCCATCAATGTATTGATCAGGATATCATTGGGTACAAAATTTTCAGCAATCACGGTCGGCGTATTGGCATTGAGTTTCCATTGCAAGCTGATTTCTTTTTCCGGAAGAAAATATATACCCCACAATGAGTCTTCGGCCTGCGTGCCAGGCTCAGCAAGGATATTGGAAGCATCCGTCTGCACATCCGGATATCGCGCCATCAATTCTCCTTTGGCCAGTTCGTAGGCTTCTTTGATGGAGCATTGGTCATTCATGGCCTGGAAAAACCTTGAAGAGAACTCATTCGCTTTTTTATCCTCGATAGGAGCACTGGTCGCAATCACCACTGGTATGCCTTTTTGAAGCAGGTTGTAGACCTGCCCCTTTGTGGAACATCCATTGAGAAACACCAGTTGAAGATTCGGACATTGACCCAGTAGGTAGGCTATACCTTCGGCATTTGCAGCCTGGCCTTCTAACAATAATTTATCTCTTCCGGCATGACCGCTATACAGGAATATCCTGAGTTGGTCTTTTGACTGGGCGACCGTATTTGTTACACTCGTGATAGAAGCATACGAGTCCCGAATCAGGATAAAATGCTGTTTTAACTGACGCGGAGATAAGATCCGGTTGAGGTTATTGTCCTCCTCTTGGAGGGTTGGCAAGGGATTGGAGCGATCATTAGCAAAGGCAAGGCAAATAACATCCATGGGTGATGGTGGATAGATAAAAAAATGAGGAGTCAACAAGTATGCAGTTCACAATAATACAAAAATTTCGATGGTGACATGAGCATGCTCCTTTCATGATCAGCTGGTTGCATTGTGTTGATTTGAATTCGTTTAGCAACTATTTTCAAATGTGTTATCTTATCGCCTGTTTTGTGTATTGAATTCATGTACCTTCTCCATTCTATTTTAAAGTATCGATATGAAAAACCTTTATGTTCTCCTTGTAGGAATTAATGATTATGCTGCCCCCTTACCTAAACTAAAAGGTTGCATCAAGGATATTGACCAGATCGAAGCCTATCTCCATGAGTTTTGTGCCAAAGACTATAACCTTAAAATTACTCGACTTGAAAACGGATCTGCTACATATGCCAATATTATAAAAGGTTTTCGGGAACATCTCGCAGCGGCCGGGCCATCCGATATCGCATGGTTTCATTTCAGCGGACATGGCTCAGAAGAAAAGACGGCCCCTGAATTCCTAGCCCTTGAACCCAATGGAAAGGATCAGACCCTGATATGTATTGACAGTGGAATCGGTGGTGTACCTCATCTTGCCGATAAAGAACTGGCGGTCCTTTTAAATGAAGTAGCTTCTAAAAACAAAACCTCTCCTCCGCATCTACTTGTATCACTTGATTGCTGTCACAGTGGTTCAGGGACCAGGGATGCTGGAGAAGATATCATGTGGTCTACCAGGGCAGCACCATCCAGTGGAGCTTCCAGGACGCTTGACTCGTATGCAGATGGATATTACACCAAACTAAAAAGTATGGAGGTGCCATCATCAAAGCATGTGCTACTCTCTGCATGTAAGAGCGTACAGACTGCTGGCGATATGCCGCAAGGAGGGGCTTTTACAACGGGATTGATCAAAGCTCTGCGTGCGGCAAAAGGTAATCTGAGTTATACAGATCTTTTCCTCAGAGCCCGCTCATCTGTGCAGACGGTCAGAGAAAATCAAACACCTCAATTTGATACGATTCAAAATTTTGATCCGTATACCCGGTTCCTTGAGGGTTCACCGGCAGGGGAGCGCGATCTGTATGAAGTCATCAAGCAGGATGGTAACTGGTACGTGAGATGTGGTGCGATACATGGTTTGCCCACGCAGCCAACCGCTCCAATAGAATTTGATATTTATACTGCTCCACCTGAAAAAACGCTTAAAGGCTCAGCAAAAATTAAATCAGTAGGTGCACAGCTGAGCAGGATTGAAGTGGAAGGTGATATTGGTGGGGTAGTGAATTTCTTCAAGTCCCTGACCAGCGAAGAAGTAGCTTACCGCGCCGCTATACGGCATATGCCGACCGCTCCTGACCTTGCTCAATTGACAGGAGATGCTGCTTTAGTTCAGGCCATTCTGAGCAATGAAAAGATCAAACCAAGAAATATAGCATGGGCACAATCCGGCGAGCGCGAATCTATAGAAGTCAAATTGGAATCTGCTGGCATTACGGTAACTGATTTGGACAAGAACAAAAGGGCTTTTGTTACAGATGGCAGCACACCTGATCATATCACCACGGTGATGGATGCACTTGACAAAATCGTGGAATGGCGACGCTTTATTGAACTCAATAATAAAAACCACTCCTCGAGGGTAAAGGACATGGTGCAATACGAGATCTACGAGGACAATGAAGCCGGAGTTATTAAAAAGCATAGTACGCCATCTGTTCGCATTTTTGCTTCGAGCGAGAGCATCGCCAACCGTATTCCTTCCTTTATGCCTGTGGTCCATGTACGTAATATCCAACAACCACTTTATTTCTATTTATTTTTTATCGCCTTTGATTATTCTATCTCATGCCCCGGCGGAGAGATAGTCTACAGGCCATCAGAGCATGAAGACAGATCCCATGTGGAAATACCATTATGGAAGAAAAAACTGGGATGGGGACCGGAAAAAGATAATGTCGAAGACACTTGTCATTTTAAGCTCCTGGTGACGACCGAACAACTCGATTATCAGCAATTTCTACAGAGTGGATTGGGTACACACCGGAATATCCTCGGAGAGCCGACACCTGAAAAAGTGTTTGATGATTGGGCAGCGCTGGATATTGCCGTGACGATGGTTAGGCAGGATAATACGATCAATGCTTCCGATGATATCTCCCTCGCGGATGGTAATATCACGATCAAAGCACATCCTGGTATGACGGCTTCTGTCAGCATAGGACATGCGGAGACTAATGCAAGAAGTTCATCGCCTGTATATGCCTTTTCAAGATTGCAACAGGGAGACAAAGTGCAGATGGTGGATTTCAGTCCCAGCAGGAGCCTGCAGACGCAAAATGTCATCGAGATCAATGATATTAAACTCGAAAGTGAAAATATGCTTGAAGAGCAACCGCTTGAGATAAGCTTTCGCCATATTGCTGATCCCAATGAGCTTGTGCTGCCTGTTGCTTTTGATGGCCATCATTTCCGTGTCATAGGGGATGCGGTTTCTGATGGGAATGGAACGCATGTCCGCATCCGTGAGATACCGGACAGCAGCAATGCAGATGGCTCCGGAGAACGAAGTATATTCAAGTCGTTGAAAATGACATTGTGCAAAGTAGCACTGGGTCAGCAAGAGGTCAATCAACTCAGGTATGTGCAGAAGATGGAGGATGGATCCATTGTCTTACAGCGTGAGAGCCTTGGCATCAAAATAGGGAAAGCAAAAAAGGTATTGCTTATTCTTCATGGCTTGGCAGGTGATGGGCTGACTATGGTTAAGGCAATTTATGACAATATACCTGCTACGACTATGGAGGGTTATGATCTGATCCTGGTGTATGATTACGAAAGCCTCAATACACCTCTCGATGAGACGGCAAAAATATTAAAGACGACACTGGCGGATTTCGGATTTGGGAATGATGAAAAGCGTATGACTATCATCAGTCATTCACTTGGTGGCCTCATCGCCAGATGGATGATCGAGCAGGAAGGAGGAAGTGCCTTTGTAGATCATTGTGTTCTGGTCGGTACGCCAAACAATGGTTCGATGTATGGTAAAATTGATGGGTATATCAAGTGGGCACAGACTACACTGGATATAGCCATTAATTTTATTCCATCCTTCGTTCCGTTTTCGGGCATCCTCCTCAAATTTCTCAAGGCTGCATCGGAACTTGGCGGATCGATAGGGCAGATTGATCCTGATGCTGACTTCATCAACAAACTCAATAGTAGCAAGGATCCTGTAACACGGTATACCGTTGTATCAGGTGATGCTGCAGGAATGGATATGTCCGCTGCCGGATATGATGGATTTTTTGAAAAAGCAAAACTACGTCTGGGCAACATGATGAACAGCAACGAGCCAAATGATCTTTTTGCCCCCGTGCGAAGCCTGCAATGTAAAGAATTGTGGGAAGGAAGAAATCCGGCAAATTCGATATTGGATCCATTAACGAATCATCATTTTGGGTATTTCGTAACGCAGAGCGGAACACGGGATACGAATACAGTGTGGAAAGTGCTCTCGGAGAATATTTAATAAGCCATAAAAAAAGAGGCTGGAATTCCAGCCTCTTTTTTATAGTTGGTGATAGAAATAGTTGGTTATAAAAAATCTATTCTCCTCCACCCTGCGCTTTACCTCTATCACCTCCAGGTATACCAGTTGCATAGGCTACTAAAATACCAAGGAGAATGAACTTGACAAGTGAATAGGCCATATCCATCAGGGCCTCGTTTAAAGTCATCATGGTCGTCAAAGCGTACCACATGAAACCCATGGAGACAGAAACGAGCAGTGTGGTCCAGAGGCCGAAATTCAAGCCTTCATTGACCTTAGAGCCTCCACCGGCAGCTTTTGAATAGATGGTTACAAAGGCTACAGCAAAAATGATGTAACTGATCACCAGCCACATCATATCAGGAGCTGGCTGTCCGGCAGCATCCAGACGTGCAGTGGGCATGTCCATGCTGTCTTTCATTAGTATACCATAGTATACCCAATCAATCAGGAAAAGAAATACGGTAGCGACTACCGAGGCAATAGCAAGTTTTTGGATCTTCATTTTGTTTAGATATTAAAGGAGTGAAAAAATACACCATAGGGTCCCCCTGACTCGCCTGTATGTGCATGGGATTGCAATCAGAAAACAAATGAAAACCTGGGCGGTCAATTGTACGAAGAGACAACTAAATATAGAAATTCTTTTGATTTAAGGGTAGAACAAATATTTCAAAAAAGAATTTTCAGCATAAGATCAGTGGTTACGGGAGCAAACTTCTGCAAATATATACCCATCCCTTGTGGTCGGGGAGAATCCAAAAGGGATAATGTCCTACCAAATGAAATCATAATGCATACCTTTGAATACAACATCCCACAATCCACTGCATGGCTGAAAAGGAAGTAAGGAAATTAGTTGCCGTCATGTTTACGGATATCGAGGGATATACCGCCTTTGTCCAGAAGGATGAAGCCGCAGCGCTTAAAAAGGTGGCTATCCACCGGCAGTTCCTCGAAAAGTACACAGCTGAATATAATGGGAAGGTTATCGCATTTTATGGAGATGGCAGTTTAAGTATTTATGATAGCGCACTTGATGCTGTCCATTGTGCTATTGCTATGCAAAGGGCTTACCAGAAGGATCATCCCATACCTGTTCGGATAGGGATTCATGTCGGCGATGTTGTCTTCAAGGATGAGACGGTATTTGGGGATGGGGTGAATATTGCGTCCCGGATTCAAGCCTCCGGTATTCCCGGATCAATATTTATTTCGGGTCGTGTTCAATCAGAATTGACCAACCATCCTGAAATCAAGACAAAATCCGTCGGACAGAAAAAATTGAAAAATGTTGCAACACTTATTGAAGTGTTTGCAGTGACCAATGAAGGTCTGCACGTGCCATCCGCTATGACGCGGATGCCTGATGTGAAAAAATACTACCGGTTTATTCCTATTCTCATCGTCGGTGCTGTCGCTATGTGGTTTTTCAATCGCCCGTTCAAGGGGAGTATTTTCGGCGAAGGGTTTACGACGGAATCCATATCGGTGCCCGTCTTAAGTAATAATAGTGGAGATCCGGCTTTGAACCATATTGCGCAAATGGGTGCGCACTGGATCACCAAAGAACTAAGTAGTACCAATGATGCAAATGTGGTGTCTTATGAATCGGCCAGTGAGATGATCCATCTGGCAGGCATGAGCCTTACGACAACCCGTGGGCGAAAACAATATGCTTCACTTACAGGTGCGGTGAATATAGTTGAAGCTTCTTATACGCGGATAGGGAAGGATTCCCTGATCATGAGTGGATGGATTTCCAATCTAGAGTCCGGTAAGATTATTCAAGCTCTCAAGGATGTCAGATGCAGCGCCGCAAACCCCATGGATTGTATCCAATCAATAGCGGGTAATATCAAAGGATACTGGGCAAGCCGTAATGATAAGGTGCTGACTGCACCAAATTATGAAGCCTACAAGGCCTACCTTTCTGCAAGAGCCGCCTGGCGCGGCGAGGATTCCGATTTTGTGCATGAACAACTCAACAAATCAATTCAATTAGATCCTGATTTTATAGACCCTTATTTTTTGCTGCTTGATTTCTTTTATAATGAAAAGGAGTACAAAGCCGCCTACGATACTGTCCAGGTCATCCGCAGACGAATTACAGAGATGGATGCAAGGCAAAAGGTCATGCTCAATTACCATGCAGCAGATATCAATGGTAAAAATGCCGAAGCGTATAATTATTTTTTAAATGAATATGCTTACGACCCAAAGGATATGTTCACCAATAATTCAGCCATGGTGATGGCGATGATGTATCGCCACGATCCAAAGCAGGCATTGAGTTTTTTTAATGATATACCTTTTGACAGTATTCAGGTTCAAGGATGTTCGTATTGTGGTGATCGGATGGAAGTAGCCATGTGGGCAGCACTCGATCTGGATAGTATTTCTCTTGCAGATAAATTAGCGCCTAAAGTGGCCAGCGCAATGGAAAACAGAGGTCGGTTCGGGACGATGATTATGTATTATGTATGGAAAAATGATACGGCTAAAATTGACCAGCTGATCACAGACGCACGCAGTCATCCGAGGTATGATGAGACGTGGGAATATCTGAACTATCTGGCTGGGCGTTTATATCTGTTACGTGGAAATACGGTGCTTTCTTCCCGGTATGCACGAATGTCTATTGAAGCGCACCTGCCATATCCTGGTTTGGCACGTATGCTGGGCAAAAGTTATTTCCTCGATAACCAGTTAGATAAAGCACTTGGTGCCTATCACACCGCACAAAAGTTGAATCCCGATGATTCCCGTATCCTGGTGGAAATGGGTATGGTCTATGCCAAGCAGGGAAAAAAGGTGGAGATGAAAAAAATAGTCGATCAGCTCGAGTCCCTCAGACCTCCTTTTGATTATGGAATGACAGAATATAATGAAGGCCGCATTTATGCGATAGCAGGTGAGCTCGATAAAGCTGTAAATAAGATTGAAGCAGCTATCAACAAAGGACAGAAGTATGATCTATGGATCACGTTTGATCATGATCCGGACTTAATGGTCCTGAAGGAGTATCCCGCATACCAGAAGTTGATGGAGAAATTTAATTGAAAGGGATCGCAGATTTTTCAGATATATTTTAAAAATAATAATTACGCAGATTTACTTTTTTCAAAGAACAACCTTTTCGAATAGAGAAAGCATCATCTGCGTAATTTATTCATAATTCATCTGCATCATCTGCGATCCTGAGCTTCATACAGACTGGTCTAATATAATCGATAGGTATTAACATCTGCTTCATCTGCGACAGGATTGCCTCACTATAAATCCATTTACCAGGCATTTCGCTGCACTACAAGGGAAATAAATTAAAATAGATATTTTCTCCTTGTCTGAAATAGTAAAATGCAAGTATGGTATTTTAAGCTTTTAGTCTACTTTCCCTCTCCATACTCCTGTTTTTAGTATTTTGGGCTCCCTTAAAATACGCAAATCATGAAAAAACGTTTTATCCTTTTTTGCCTCTCCGCTCTTATGCTTCAGGGACTTTGGGCCCAGGTCAGTGCAAGGATGTTTCGCACACCGGACGTATCACAGACCCAGATCGTATTCTCTTATGGTGGTGATATCTGGATAGTAGATAAAAATGGTGGAATAGCATCAAAGCTGAGTTCGCCATCAGGAGCAGAAGGATTTCCCCGCTTTTCACCGGATGGTTCTAAAGTAGCTTTTTCAGGCAATTATGATGGCAACTATGATATATATGTCATGCCTTCTCTTGGTGGGCTTCCGATGAGGATCACCTATCATGGAATGCCTGACCGGCTCAATGATTGGTATCCTTCCGGCGATCAATTGCTTTACACTAATTCGAGGGAAAGTGGTAAGCAACGTTTCTCTCAGTTTTATAAAGTGGATTCAAAAGGCGGTATGAGTGAAAAACTACCCATCGCCTATGGAGAATATGGATCCTTATCTCCAGATGCTAAAAAAATCGCTTACAACGAACGCTCCGTGCTGAATGACACATGGAAACGCTATCGTGGTGGTAGTAATGGTAATATCTGGATTTTTGATCTCGAGAACCTTGCCTCTACAAATATCACCAATACTACAGCCGGCTGCGAACTGCCGATGTGGCACCAGGACAGGATCTATTATATGTCGGACAGAGGAGATGAACAAAGGGATAATATCTGGATGTACGATATAAAAACCAAAACCACAACGCAGATCACAAACCATGATGATTTTGATATTCACTTTCCATCACTCGGTCCTTCCGAGATAGTTTATGAAGCGAATGGGGATCTGAGATTACTTGATCTCAAGACGCACCAGGAGCGGACCGTCAAGGTCAATGTGATTACGGACCTGATAGCTGTCAAGCCAAGGAAAGAAAGTGTGTCCGACTATATCACTAACGTGAGTATAGCACCTGATGGAAACCGCGTAGTACTGGAAGCACGTGGAGATGTTTTTTCAGTTCCCGCTGAAGATGGCTATATCCAAAACCTAACCAGGTCTTCAGGTGTTGCCGAGCGATATCCTGCCTGGTCACCTGATGGTAAGTTTGTAGCGTATTGGAGTGATAAATCCGGAGAGTATGAATTGACTGTACGTAATCTGACGGAAGGTGCAGCAGAGACCAAATTGACTTCGATGGGCCCCGGTTTCAGGTACAATATATTCTGGTCGCCTGATAGTAAAAAGCTGGTGTGGGTAGATCAGACCATGACCTTCAACATATACAATATGGAGCTTAAAACACTGGACAAGATAGATCAGGATACACGTCTTTTTGAAGGTGGGCTTCGCGGCTGGCAGCCAAGCTGGTCATCAGACAGCAAATGGTTGGCGTATGAAAAAGCACAAGACAATGGCAATAATGCTATTTATATTTATAATACACAAGCAAAAATCAGCACGAAAGCAACAAATGGTTTTTATTCAGATCGTAATCCGACATTTGATCCGGATGGAAAATATCTCTACCTGATCACTAATAGAAATTTTGATCCTGTGTATAGTGATTTTGACAATTCATGGTCCTATCCAAATTCATCACAAATTGCTGCCATTACGTTGACAAAAGATGTGCCCAGTCCGCTCTCGGCAAAGAATGATACTGTAGCTATTGCAAAAGGGGAAGAGGCGAAAGAGGCAGAAGGGGCGAAAGAGGCGAAAGGGGCTAAAGAGGCGAAAGGGGCAGAAGGGGCGAAAGAGGCGAAAGGGGCGAAAGGGGCTGGAGATGCGAAAGAGGCTAAAGGGGATGAAAAGGTTAAAGAGACAAAGATTGATTTTGATTTGTTTGAGAGCAGGCTCGTGGTTCTACCTCCGGAGGCAGGCAATGTTGGTGACCTGACAGCGGTCAGTGGTAAACTGGTCTATGGACGATATCCGAATTCGGGTTCAGGTGATGAAGATGCTTCCATTCATTTCTTTGATCTGGAAGAACGAGAAGAGAAAAAGGTTATCGACAAAGTGGATGGCTATGAGGTCAGTGCGGATGGCAAAAAAATACTCATCGTTAAGGATGGTAATTTTAGCATTGTAGAATTAGCTGCGGATCAGAAAGCAGAAAAAACTCTGGCTATTAAAGAAATGGAAGCTACGATCAATCCGATGGAAGAATGGACGCAGATATACAATGATGCATGGCGGTTTCAGCGGGACTTCTTCTACGATAAAAATATGCACGGGGTAGATTGGGAAGCAGTGCGCAAACAATATGCAGCATTGATTCCTGACTGTGTCAATCGCGCTGATATCAATTATCTGATCGGAGAGATGATCGGTGAACTCAACGCATCACACACCTATAGAGGAGGAGGAGATGGTGAAACACCAAAAAATCGTGCCGTTGGATATCTCGGCATAGACTGGACAAAAAAGGACGGACATTTTGCTATTGCTAAAGTGATCCGCGGTGCTGCCTGGGACAATGAAGTGAGATCACCATTGGATGAACCTGGAATCAATGTTGGTGCCGGGGATTACATCCTTGCTGTCAATGGCATAGCCCTCAATGAATTTCCTGATCCATGGGCTGCATTTGAAGGACTTGCAGATAAGACAGTAGAACTCACTGTCAATTCGAAACCAACATTTACGGGTTCGCGAACGGTAGTGGTCAAAACCATGGGCAATGAAACACGTCTTCGCAACCTCGCATGGATAGAACAAAACAGACAGGAAGTAGATAAAGCATCTGGAGGTAAGATTGGATATATCTATGTGCCAGATACAGGTGTGCAAGGACAGAATGAATTAGTGCGTCAGTTTTATGGACAGTGGAATAAAGAAGGATTAGTGATCGATGAGCGCTTTAATAATGGCGGACAGATACCTGACCGATTCATTGAATTACTCAACCGCAAACCTTTAGCCTATTGGGATGTCCGTGATGGACAAAACTGGCAGTGGCCTCCTGTAGCCCACTTTGGATCGATGGCTATGCTGATCAATGGATGGTCAGGATCGGGTGGTGACGCGTTTCCAGATTTTTTCCGCAAAGCGGGTCTTGGTCCGTTGGTGGGTGCACGCACATGGGGCGGACTGATCGGCATCAGCGGCATGCCGGATCTTATCGATGGTGGTATGGTCACAGCTCCTACATTCAGAATGTATAATCCGGATGGAACATGGTTCCTTGAAGGTCATGGTGTGGATCCTGATATTGAAGTGAAGGAAGATCCTACAATGCTGGCAAAAGGCCTCGATACGCAGTTGCAAAAAGCGATTGAAACAGTGATGAAGAGTATCTCTGCAAAAGGGCCATTGCATCCGAAGGTACCTGAGCAGGAGAATAGATCCAGAAATGGGAAGACTTAACTTCAGTCAGGAGCGAATGCAATACGCCCGTTACTGAAGTTAAGTCTTCCCATGTCGGGGGCGTATTGCATCCGCCCCCGAAGCAAAAACGGGGGCGTATTGCATTCGCCCCTCAAGCAAAGTCAGGAGCGTATTGCATCCGCCCCTGACTATAGAGAAATCTAACCGGGTCCCTGAGCTTGTCGAAGGGCACGGAGCGAAGACTTTTTTACGCCGCCCTCTTCGCAAAGCGAAGAGGGCGGCGGTATGCTTTTCTTTTTTCGCTACGAAATGCTCAGGGACCCGGGATTAATATTTATATACTCCGGTAAACAGCAAGTGTTTTCTCTGCAGTAGTCTGATAAGAAAAATCCTGTACCCGATGGAAAGCGTTGTCAGTGAGTTGTTTTTTTAGATCGGGATTTTCGAGGATGCGGAGGGTTGCATCTTTCAGCGCTTCTGCATCACCGATGTCTGCGAGCAGACCGGTCACTTCTTGCTCAACCATCTCGGGTATGCCACCTGCATTTGTGGCTACTACAGGTACGCCTGCCGCAAATGCTTCAAGAACAATTGTACCCAGACCTTCAGTGATAGACGTAATGAGAAAAACATCGAGGGATTGCATGACTTCAACGACATCTTCTCTGAAGCCAAGCATGTGAACGTTCTGTATAAGTTTTAAGTCACGGATCATTTTTCTGATGCGCTTTTCTTCAGGCCCTTTGCCCGCAATGACAAAATGAATCGAAGTGTCTTCTTTTAAAATGGCAGTAGCGGTACGAAGAAATGTTGGATAATCTTTATGATCAGCAAGCGCGCTTAGGTTGCCAACAATTTTTACCTTTTCCGGCAAACCCAATTCGCCAACCAATATTCTTCCCCGAGAGGCAGTGTTATATTTTGACAGATCAATTCCGGAATGCACCACTGAAAGCTTTGTTATATCCTTAATAGACGGTGCAGTGATCGTGCGTATCGTCTCAGACACACAGATGATCCGTTTGATAGCCGGGTGATTGTATTTCCACTTTGACAAAGGATTGGAGGAAACCGGAAAGTCAACACGCCTGCTTACTATGACAGGAGGGATATTTTTATAGAGAACAGCAGCTAATACGGCAGCACTGTGCGCATGTGCATCGTGACAGTGAAGGATATCAAACGTTTTGCCCTTGCATAGTTCATGTATTCTACGGGCCAGTGTGAGATTCAGGTAACCCCTGGAAGTAAACGTTGCAACCGGAATATCGACATCCATCATGCGACCACCCAGCACTGCTCCTTCCGGGCATAAGATGACCTGATCAATTTTTTGTTCCTTAAATGCATACGCCAGATAAGCTACTTGTTGTTCTCCGCCGCGCCAGCTTACAGGTGCAGACACATGCAGGATGGTCATATGGATTTATCTTTTTGCAGATAATACAGGCGCAGGTATTTGAGGAAGACGGCATGAGCACTGTTGAGGGCAATCGTATATCCGGTGAGGCCATCGAGGAATCCGGCTTTGATTACATAATGGCGAAGAAATCTTGCCAGCGGTTTGTACAGGATCTTGGCGATACTTGAATGCTTCCCTTGGTTGAGCAATGAGATAGCCCCGATCGTGCTGAACCGGTCGATCTGCTTGAGATGATCAGATAAGCTGGCATAGGAATAGTGGAGGATATCACCTTGCAGGTGCAGCATTTTAGAACCGAGATTGAGCCTGAAACGGTCATGTGGGTTGATACCGGTCCATTGACCTGCGTTTCTGTTGTACAGACGAAGTTTGACATCAGGGTACCATCCGCCATGCCTGACCCATGCACCGCAATAATTGGTGAGTCTGTTCATCGTATATCCATCTGCCCCGGGTTGAGGAAAGAGTTTCAAAATGGAAGATTTGAGTTCAGGCGTGAGGGCTTCGTCAGCATCGAGGGAGAGCACCCAGTCATTTTTAGCTTTAGAGGTTGCGAAATTTTTTTGTTCGATATAGCCCAGGAAATCCTGTTCGATGACGGTGGCGCCGAGTTCACGGCAGATGTCTGCGGTGCCGTCGAGGGAACCGGAATCTACGACTAGTATTTCATTGCCTACACCCTGAACACTTTCGAGGCATCGGCGGATGTTGTGTTCTTCGTTGTAGGTGATGATGACTATAGAGAGCATGGTGGCACAAAATAAACATTTTGCGAAAGAGGCCAAAGAGGCTGAAGAGGCTGAAGAGGCTGAAGAGGCGAAAGAGGCGAAAGAGGCGAAAGAGGTTGAAGGGGCCAAGAGGCTGAAACGTAAATTAAACCGGGTCCCTGAGCTTGTCGAAGGGAAGAGGTTGAGTACCTTTCCTTCCTCCGCCACCTTCGCGCAGCGAAGGGGCGGTAGTGAAGGGACCCTGAACTGACCATTGACAATGGAAGGGTATAGTGAAATCAAACTGCGGCCCTGCGCGAAAAAAAGAGGCTGAAGAGGCTGAAGAGGCGAAAGAGGCGAAAGAGGCTGAAGGGGCTAAAGAGGCCAAAGAGGCTGAAGGGGCTGAAGGGGCTGAAGAGGCCTTTAGGGGCTGAAGAGGCTCAATACTTGATGTCACTTTTAATGGCCGTGATCAAATTTTGGGTCATCCCAGAAATACGCTTTGAGCAATCGATAGCGTCATCGCAAAAGGATTCGTTGATCAGAGAGAGATGTTTTGCGACGTACAATTGGGTTCACAGTTCTGCGGATGAGGCTTTTGAGTAGTAGAGGAATCTGACAAATTCTTTATCTGATTGGCGTTCAAATCCCTCTGCCATATTTGATGGAATCGAAATGGAACTTCTGATGATCTGATCCTTAATGGCATATTCCTTTGAGCCTCTAAAAGCCTTATATATATCGCAGCACAGCCTAAAGCCCTCCTGGCATACGATCAGATCTTCAAATTGTTGATATTTTCTTGTTTTTATCATGACGATATTATTTATAAAAAATGAATTTACTTCATTGGCCTTTGGCCTCTTCCGCCTCTTCCGCCTCTTAGGCCTCTTTCGCCTCTTAGGCCTCTTCCGCCTTTTTATTAAGAAAATTGAGTGGGCCCGAAGGCCCAACTCATTTACTTATCTGCAGATTCAAGTTTTTTAAAATCAGAGACCACGATTTCAGTAGAATTCCGTTTCACATCGTCTTTGCCGGTGTATTCGCGATAGTTGAGTTTGCCTTCGATGTATAGGCGTTGTCCTTTGCTGAAAATTTTGGCCATGACTTCGGCGGTCTTGTCCCATGCCGTCAGGTTGTGCCAGGTGGTGACCGTTTCTTTTTTACCGTCGGCGGATTTGCGGTATTCGTGTGTGGCCATAGACATGCGGGCCATTTTTTTGCCTTCTGCGTATTCTTTGACTTCGATTTCCTGTCCGAGGAATCCGATGAGCTGTACGCGGTTGTCAACTGTTGAGAACATGGTGAAGTGGAATTTGATAGTGAAATAATTGTACGCCTTCCCTCTATGGAAGGCTTATTCAAATATGCGGGCGTCGGCGCAGATTATTCGTTTGCTTTACGGATACTTACGTAAGTATCCGTAAAACAAATTCGGGGCTTCACCTCCTTAGCGGCAGGATATCGGCGACCTTATGGGTTGATTTCTTTGTATTTTTCATCCGGATAGCTTTTAAAGTGACAAGGTATTTTAGGACGAGACAATACGGCTATCCTTAGATACGGGCATTTATTTGCGGCACTCGTGCAACCAGACATGCTCCTCATGGAGGGTGAATAATTACGGCTGATATCATAGAGTATACCATGTCATACAAGCATAGGAATGAACATCAGTGCGTGGTATCATGTTGTACCACCTGATTCAATAACAAGGAGATTTATGGAAATAGGAATTGATAGTTTTGCGGCCGTGACCAAGGAGGGAAATAATTCTGCGAAAGCAAGGGAACGATCTATCGCTGAATTACTCGACCGTATTGAACATGCCGACAAGGCAGGTCTGGATGTATTCGGTATGGGCGAGCATCATCGCAAAGAGTTTCTGGACAGTGCACCCACCATATTGCTTGCAGCCGCTGCGTCCCGAACAAAAAATATCAGATTGACTAGTGCAGTCACCGTGTTAAGCGCAGCTGATCCTGTCAGAGTGTTTCAGAATTTTGCAACCCTTGACCTGGTCTCAAAGGGCAGGGCTGAAATGGTCGTGGGTCGCGGTTCATTTACGGAGGCCTTTCCACTGTTTGGATTAAAACTACAGGATTACGATGAGTTATTTGCTGAAAAGCTAGGCCTCCTGATGGCCATCAGGGACCATGAGATCGTAAATTGGTCAGGTAAGTTCCGGCCTGCCCTTGTTGATCAGGCGATCTATCCCAGGCCGGTGCAGGATCCATTTCCGCTGTGGGTAGGCGTGGGTGGTACCCCGCAATCGTTTGTTCGTGCCGGCATGCTCGGTCTCCCATTGATGGTGGCGATCATCGGAGGTGAGACACATCGTTTTCGTCCATTGATCGATCTCTACAGAGAAGCAGGCCATAAGGCCGGCCATGCTCCGGAAAAATTGAAAGTCGGATTACATTCACTTGGATATGTAGCCAATACAACACAAGAAGCTGTGGCGGATTACTATCCAGGGTATGCAGAAACCTTTACCAGGATCGGTAGAGAGCGTGGATGGCCTCCGGTATCCTTATCTTCTTTCAATGCGCAAAACGGACCATTAGGTGCTTTGGTGGTCGGTGGGCCAGAAGAAGTCGCTGCTAAAATCATACGTCATAGTGAAGCGCTAGGAGGTATTTCGAGATTCTCCTTTCAAATGGACAACGCCGGATTATCACACGAAAAACTGATGACGGCGATTGAACTGATCGGAACAAGCGTTTTGCCAAAAGTAAAAAATGATGCCTCAGCTTAACTCAACATTCGGCAGTATGAAGAGTGATATTTGAAAAGAGGTGTGCTGCGCATTATGCCCCGTCGAAATCGCAGATTTGCGATTTCGACTGAGATTTCGACTGGGCATATCAACCAGGCAAAACGAAACCGATATCATCGCATTTTATTTCTCAGCCTAAGTAAATCCAAACTATCTTAATCCTAGAAACCATCCCTTAATGCCACAACTCATCTCCTGAAAACAAGCTTTAGCGAATCTTGTATTTACCTCTTTTATTAAGAAGTGGCAATCCCGTGCTGATCCACGTCTTGATGAATATATGAAAGAGCCGGGTGAATATTATGACCCTCAGCTTGATGTGAGAAGGCATTTTACAGAGGAGGAAGTTGACACCATCCTGCTTAAGGAATTGGAAGAGTTTGAATTGCTAGCAGATAAAATCGATGAGACTCCTTTGGTTTATCATGGTGAATCGATCTACAATCATCCGACGCAGGATATTCAACTATATCCCCGAGTTATGGGAAACGTACTTGGTGAACTATCAATAATGTTCGATGCACCTATTATTTACTTGCTTGATTTAAGGATACCCTGGTTGCATCAACAGAATGATTTCAAGCCTGTGGCTAATGCATTGAATTACCTATAGGATATCGGTGTGCGAGAGGATTTTGTTGGCGGTCTTAGTGCTCATGGGGAAGATCTTGCAGAATTGACTTTTCATTTGTTTTGGATTATCCGATGCAATGCATCACTTCCGTATTGCTGGCTATCAACTTCAAGGGATTCGTTTGTCGCAAACATCTGTAAATATGGAAATCTTCATTTTCAAACCTACGATGCCATAACCGAATCCAGGCTTGAGGCATTTGCACTAATACAAAAGTTAATAAGGATTGATGATTGCTATCAACAGTTTGAAGATAGTAATGGGATTGAAGGCAGACAGATTATTGTTGATTAGCCGTGGCTAATACCATTATACGATCAGTCACAAAATCATTCAAATGGTAAAGCGAAGACAGTTCTTCACAGGAACGGTGTCATCAAGTCAATGCCTTTCTGGCAGGAGGTTAATTGATTAAACAATCCTCCCCGAAAGGAATTATGTAGGTTTCGTCTCCCTAATCCACCCATTCCTCATCTATTTGTTGTGGCCGGCAGCAAGGCTCACTAGCTTTGATCTATTCACTAACCGTAAACTCATAAAAGCTATGAAACGCATTCAATTAATATCCATCCTGCTGATCGCCCTTTCAGCTTCTCTTAGCCTTCCTTCCTGCAACAATGATGACTCATCAAATGACCTCAACCAAACGGTCATTCAAAATACGGTACAGACCGGGCAATGGAGGATTACGTCCTTTGTCGATTCCGGCAACGATGAAACCAATCATTTTAGTGGCTATATATTTACTTTTGAAAGCAATGGCACACTGGCCTCAACCAATGGAAGTGTCCAGTATACAGGAACGTGGAATATCACTGACAGTAACAGCACGGATGACAGCCCTAAAGACCTGGATTTCAACATCCAATTCAACCTGACCAATGATTTTGAAGACCTGAGCGAAGACTGGCATATTGTGTCTCAGTCTTCCAGTCGGATTGAACTCATCCATGTCAGTGGTGGAAATGGAGGCACCGACAATCTCATTTTCGAAAAAATATAATCTGGCTCATCTTTTTTGCGTTCATAGCAGACATTGGCGTGAAATCCTTTATTCCCATTGCCTGGAAACTCCGGTATGAAAGCCAGTGAGGCAATCGGAGAAAGCAGGATGATAATACTTGAGTGTCTTTTTGATCTCATCCGAGGTTATAAACAGATACTACTTCCAGGAGCACATTTCAACGAGATGTGCTCCTGTCTATTTTACATCATCCGTCCGTGATTTTAACCTGATAGCATTTCCATGTCCATTCAATCAATCCAAATGAGAACATTGAATTAAATTAGCACATCTGAGGAATTGTTTTAAATTGGGTGTCCTTGACCAGGTTACCTGTCATAGAAATCCAGCATATGGCTTACCCCATTGAAATCATCCTTAATCGCCAACTGGCAGATTGCCTTGCCATACCAGTTTTTATTACCGATACAGTAGGGAATCTTCTGTTTTATAATGAGCCTGCTGAAGAAATCCTGGGCAAGCGATATCAGGACACCGGGGAAATGCCCGTAGAGGTCTGGTCCACTATTTTTAAAACCAAGGATGAAAACGGCAAATCGCTCGAACCGGAAGAACTACCCCTGGTCAAAACATTGCTAAAGCAGTTGCCTTATTATAAAATATTCTGGATCGAAAGCCTGCGGGGTAAGAATGAAAAAATAGCCGTATCGTCATACCCCATCATCGGGAGGACAGGCGTTTTTGTTGGGGCAGTTGCTATTTTCTGGAGGCCATCTGAAGAATGAATCTAACCTTATGGGGTGTTCGTGGATCCATACCCACCTTTAACCCTGAAACTAAATTGTATGGAGGTAATACTTCGTGTATTGAAATAGAGGAAGATGGCCAACTGCTCATTCTCGATGCAGGGAGCGGCATCACGAATGTTAATTTCAGTAAAAATCTGGATTGCCGCCGTATCGATATACTCCTGACGCATCTGCACATAGATCATATCCAGGGATTGAGCTTTTTCAAACCCCTGTTTGATCCATCGAAAGAAGTACATATCTGGGGCCCTCATACAACTTCACATAGCCTGATCACCCGGTTGGGACGATATTTTTCTCCGCCGCTCTCTCCTGTTTATTTTCGTGATCTTTCTTGTCAGTTGGTGGTGCATGAGATCGATAACAGCTCCTTTGAAATAGGCCATTTTAAAATACAATCTGCGTATGTCATACATCCGGGACCCACCGTTGGTTTTCGTGTGCAATCCCGCAAAGGCGTGGTCACCTATATACCAGATCATGAGCCTGCCTTAGGACGTTGCGGGTTACAAATGGATGTGAATTGGTTGTCAGGTAGTGAGCTTGCCTCCGGAGCAGACCTCCTTCTTCACGATGCGCAATACACGATGGAAGAATACATAGCAAAAAAAGGTTGGGGCCACAGTGCCATGGCTGATGCATTGCAGTTTGGTTCATTGACGAATGTAAAACGGATGCTCTTCATGCATCATGATCCTACGCATTCAGATGCGCAGCTTGATGAGATGTACCGGCAAATGAAAGAAAGTACGCACTATCCATTTCCCTTTGAAATGGCTGTGGAAGGGACGAGGATTGAACTGTAGGGTAATGGTGCACCCTTCTCCCTTCAGCTTTGTAATACTTGGACTCCCGGTCTGTAGGCTACTATGCCAGTCACTTACTGATCCGAAGTTGATGCAAACCAATTATATTTGAGGCATCTTGCGTAAATGTTTTAGATAAATCACATTGAATCATTTCATTTTATAAACGAATGAGTAAAACAATAAAATCATATAACCATTTCCAATGGATTGACCTGGAGAAGCCCACCCAGATTGAATTGGATCTCCTGACGGAGACATACCATATCGATAAAACACTTTTTGAAGACATTCTGGAATTCGGACATTTACCTAAAATTGAAAAACACGCTGACTTTACCTTTATTATCCTTCGAGCATATTTGCCACACACGAAAGAGAATGTTTCAACAGTAGGTGGGTTGACTAATAAAATTGCCTTTTTTGTAAATGAAAAGGATGTCATTACCGTGCATAGGGCGCAGTTTGATTTTCTTAAGGACCTCAATGATCCGTATGCATCAAGCGAGGCACTCATGTTGGATATCTTCAATGAAATACTCATCACGTATGAAAAGCCTTTAGAGCGACAGAATGACAAAATGGATGAGTTTGAAAGAGCGATTTTTTTAAGAGGTGGACAAGCCATATCGATTGAATCACTCTATTTTCAAAAATCGAAAGCAAGAATTTCAAGAAAAGTCATTCAACTGACGCAGACTGTACTGAATCAGGTCATCGTCCAGCCGGAGTTAAATTCCTTATTACAGGATACAAAAGAAACCACACTGAGTTACCTGTTGCAATATGATGAGGTCATTGAAGATGCCAATACTATCATGCATTCCTATATGTCGGTCACCGCTCGTAAAAGCAATGATGCCATGAAGCTGTTGACCATCTTTTCAGCCTTCTTTCTTCCGCTGACCTTTATCGTAGGAATCTACGGGATGAATTTTGATCACATGCCGGAATTGCGCTGGCCGAATGGTTACTATTATTCCCTTGGATTAATGGCGGTCATATCCATTGTCATCTATATATGGTTTAAACGAAAAAAAATTATATAGTTGAAGTTTTTAGTCAACTGTCCAGTGTCAGCAGTCATCAGTTGGTAAAAGGGAGTCCCCAAAAGGGGGTGTCATAATATAGTTACTAAACTCCTAACGATTAATGGTCGGTTCACTGTCCATCAACCGTTAAGCGTCGGTTGACCAACGTTTGGGTGATTTCAAAGCTGTGCTTTGCGCATATCTAATAGTTTATATCCATCAAATCAATCTTCATCAATGACGGCAATAACATATAATCCCGCACTACTATATAGCCAATCTTCAGCCTTCTCAACTAATCCGGCACGCACCGGATTCAGATGGATATAGTTCAGTTGCTGAGCGGTAAACCGCAGCGTGTTCAGTTCTTCAGCGTGATTGTCGTGTATCCAGAATTGGTGCGGGCTGTTTCGCACATTGCTCATGGCGGCAAACTCAAATCTTTTCATCATCCAGTCACGGCGGCTTTCTTTGGGGCTTTCTATCGTTTTAAGGATCGTAGAAGCGGTGTGCCTTTTAAAGTCCCGGATGATGGCAGACAGATTTTCTTTTTTGGCACTTAAAATACAGTGGACATGATTGCTCCTAATCACATAGGCCCAGATTTTTAATCCTTTGAGTTTCCGCAAAGCTGCGCTTTGCAAATCCGTATATGCAAAGCTGCGCTTGCCCTATTATAGGAGATATGGTTCGGAAATATATCTTTATCTTGTACAATTGTAAACAGCTCCTCCCGCAAAAAAACCTTATCTCTTGAAGAGGCAATTGACATTATCAGCAAAGTTCACTCTTCAGGTGCTCCTGTTTTGGTTTATGTCGGGGAGTGTGAGTTTGGTGAGGTAGGAATATAAAATACTAATTGAAAATCAACCTTGACTCTCAATGAGATTATCATGTTTACTTTTCTTTTTTATCCTGGTTGGATATGGTACTTCTCAGAATGGAGAAATCCCGGGCGATGCCACCACTCCGGTCGTATACGACAGAATACAATTGCAAGGTGATAATCAGCTCGTTTTTGAAACGAATGAAGGGTCATCTTGTCTTTTGAAAGGGATCACTCTTTTAGTCAAAGAAAAAGTAAACAATAAGGAGAAGGAATATACCGATTTCTATCAAACAGAGGCATACCGGAAATATCTTGAACATGATTTTGATTATAGTGTGCTTTCATATTTAACCAATGGTAGTAAATCATGTCCAGAGCATTTGAAGCTTAAGAATAGAGGTGCCTATACTGAAAATAAGGAGAGACTGGTTTTTACGCGATTCTGGTTTCAGGACTACGTATGCCTTATTAACCAGCAAATACCTTCCGTTAATCTGACTGACGGAAGTGATCTCATTGGATATCCATCGCTACTTTTAAATACGGTGAGGGAGGAGCATTCAAAAACTCCAGCGTATAAATTCTTCGACGAACAAGTATGGTTTGAACAGAAGCAATATCGGGAATTTTGGCCGCTTGTCAGGAGACAAGCAGATATTTGATTCAAGTCGGAAGACTTGAACCAGCGGGGTCGCGGTTGTTGGTGACTTTAATCGGTGGGGATTTTTTGCATCTTTACGGACGTTTAAAAGCTAGGATATGCATTCAGGAAAATCATACCGTCTATTCGAATTTCTGATCTGGACACGCCGAAATATTTATTGGTTATTGATAGTCGGCATCTTCCCCGTCATCCTGTACGAAGTGGCAGGAATGGATTGGATTGCCATTCCCTTTTCGGTAGTGGCCTTGCTGGGCACTGCCACAGCCTTCCTTATAGGATTTAAAAACACACAGACCTACAATCGCACATGGGAAGCCCGACAGATATGGGGTGGGATACTCAATAGTAGCCGCACATGGGGGACTATGTGCAGAGATTTTATTACGGACACCGAAAAGACAAGAGTACTGATCTACCGCCACTTTGCCTGGCTCACAGCGATGCGTTATCTGATGAGAGAAACCAAACCATGGGAGACCGCCAGTAAGTTGTACAACAAAGAATACCAGGCCTTTTATACTATTCCGGAGCGGGAGACCACGTTAGAAGAAGAGCTTGCCAAATATATTTCTCCTTCAGAGCTAGCCTATATTCTCACTACTAAAAACAGGGCGGTTCAATTAATGAGTCTTCAATCCAAATCCATCAGGGAGTTACTCGATCATCAGGATATAGATATCTACCAGTTTCTCGAGATGCATAAAATGGTCAATGCTTTTTATGACAGCCAGGGCAAGAGCGAACGGATTAAGAACTTTCCATATCCCCGACAGTTTGCCACGATCAATTCACTGTTTATTAAGTTATTTTGTTTTTTACTGCCCTTTGGCATGTTAATGGATTTTGACAGACTCAATGAAAGCATGTCGGGGATCATGAAGGGGAATATGGTTTGGTTGGTCATTCCTTTTAGTGTTTTGATATCATGGGTGTATACGTCACTCGAGCAGGTAGGAGAGAGCACCGAAAATCCCTTTGAAGGGAGTGCCAATGATGTTCCGATCTCCCAGATGAGCAGAGCGATCGAAATCGATTTGAGAGAGATGTTAGGGGAAAGTGATCTGCCACCTGCTTTGCAGGCAAGGAATAATATTATTTTATAGTTGATACGTTTATATGTTGATGAGTTTATAAGTTGAATGGTTTACAAGAGTACCACGATGCTCACTAAAATTAAAAACGTCCATACGTTGATATGGATATTTTTCAACATCGTCATTTTCTACATGCTATATGCTATATGCTGTAATTCAAGATAGGATTGATATCTGGCTGTGGATTGGCTATGGTTTGGTATTTCTGGAGGCACTCACTTTGCTCCTTTTTAAATTTTTATGCCCATTGACGATCATGGCACGCAAGTATTCTGATTCCACTCAAGAAAATTTTGACATTTATCTCCCAAAATGGCTGGCGAAATATACAAAGGTAATTTACACTTCGATCATAGGTATTATTGTCCTGATAACTATTTATCGTCTACTTACATAAGAAACGAAGTAGAAAAAATAAATAAATTTCAGACTGAAGGGCACTTGCAAAAACTATCAAATAGCTAATTGCAATTCCTTCACGGTGCTGAGAATCAATATGGATATTTAAATATCAAACGGTTATTAGAGGCGCCCTGAATACTATTCCTGAAGTATGGCAGAGCCGATTTGTTCAAATGGGAGATAAAAAAAGCCCGTGCTTTTGACACGGGCTTTTTTTATGATTAGCTAGCTTAATTATTGACAATGATTTCAGCACCCAAAGCCTGAGAACCGGTGCCACCAAGGAAGCCTTTGGCAAAGACCGTGTAGATCTTGCCTGCTTGAAGGGTTATGGCCGGTAATACAAGGGCAACTGTACCAGTACCTGCTACTCGTACATCAAGCAGATATGTGCCTGCATCAAGTGGTGTAAAGGCTGTAGCCTCTTTAAAAGCTACATCTCCGAAAACAACTGCTCCTGTGCCGGCTAAAGCAACGTCAACAGCTGGACCATTCGGGGACAGGTGCACAAAACGTACATGTGCTTTTCCTGCAGCCGGGGACGAAAGGTCATCGACAAGTGCAATAGCCGAAATACTGGCTACTGAATCTACAGCAAACACAGAATAGTTTCGATCTTTTTCAAACGTCAGAGCAGCATTGATGACCGTGGTGGACGTTCCAGCAACGTTTATTTTAATAATACGCGTACCCGTTTCTACTTCAAGGTAGCCAGTGTTGTTCGGATACGTAAGAGCTGCTGAATTTTGCTTGTCGTCATCAATCAATACATCAACGCCTGGTGCATCGGGTGAAGCATGTACGACCATAACATTGGCATTGCTCTGATCATCGTCTTTATCGCAAGAAGAAAAGACCATCATGCCAGCCACCAAAATGGTAGACATTAAAATTGAAATTCGGTTACTCATAGATTCTGTTTTTAGATTTTATAAAAGGTTTAACCACTAACATTGGAAATTGTTTAACATAAAAATTAATTTGTTAAACAATAAAAAAGAGTTTTCATGCTTTAAACAGGAAGGTCACTTATTGGATAGGATTGAAACCGTGCCCTAAGCAAGGTAGAACCATTGGGCTTATAAATATATAAATACCTGATATACAATATGTTATAAACTTGTTAAGGATGTCCATTTGTGTCCTTTGTGGGTTTGTGAGGTCAAAGGTTTAGAACAGAATATTAAAGCAAATTGAAATGCTCAATCCTAAAGTACAATCTGGCTGATTTATATTAAGTTTAACGATTGACAGGACGCTTCTCTTCACCGTCAAAACATTCCAACTATGAATCCAATCGTTCGAAACATCCTGGCTATCGTCGCGGGTCTTATTTTCGGTAGTGTGATCAATATGGGCCTGATCTCTATCAGCGGTACTATCATCCCTCCTCCAGAAGGAGTTGATGTGACGACGACAGAAGGGCTCAAAGCGTCCATGCACCTCATGCAACCCAAACATTTCATCTTCCCTTTTTTAGCTCATGCCCTCGGTACTTTCTTCGGTGCATGGCTTGCCGCTAGGATTGCCGTCATTCATAAGATGAAAATGGCCATGGTCATTGGTGTCTTCTTTTTGATAGGCGGTATTAGTACTGTATTCCTTCTACCCTCACCCATTTGGTTTTCCGCGCTCGATCTCGTGATGGCCTATCTCCCTATGGCTTATCTGGCAGGTAGACTAGTAGGAGACAAGTAGTAAAAACCAATAACGAGATCACACTCTCTGTTTCACCTCACTCACTATCAATACATGAAAATCAGATTTGTCCTCCTCGGTCTTTTGACATGCTTGTGGTCAATAGGTCACGCGCAGCAAAAAGCAAAAACCTACCTCTTTATAGGTTCATATACCGAAGGCAAACCTGACACCGGCATTTACGTCTATACCTTCAAGACAAATTCGGGCTCACCAAAAAAGATCAGCAGCATAGATAACATCACTAATCCTTCTTTCCTTACTTTATCTCCTGATGGCCTCTTTCTCTATGCCGGAGCTGATACACAGCTACCTGACACCGGAAGTGTCATGGCCTTCAAAGTCGATGCAACAAATGGTAAGTTGTCCTTCATCAACAGCCAGCCAAGTGGCGGGGATAATCCTGTCTACGTAGCTGTCCATCCTGACAAAAATTATCTCATCAATGCCAATTATACAGGAGGTAGTATGTCTGCCTTTTCGTTAAAGGACAGTGGTAGCTTAAATCCTTATGCACAGGTGATTACCTTTCAGGGAAGTAGTATCATGAAATCAAGACAGGAGAAAGCGCATATCCATGCTGCCGTTTTTTCTCCGGATGGAGATTATGTTTTTCTGCCGGATCTG
>JBBRDL010000024.1:0-34467 GCA_038203965.1 Chitinophagales bacterium
CGGGACCACGATAAACATAAAATTTGTGGTATTGATGAATATGGGGAGCCACTGGATGAAGAACTTATACCTGATCCATGTCAAATTCCTCCTGATGATTGTTATGCAGAGATCCGTCTCGCATTAGAAATAACACCCGAGGCAGATGAATATATTGAACAATTTACTGGCACAATTAGTGGGCCATATCTAGAGCTCGTCAAACTAATTTTTTATTTGTGCCTTGAAGCACAAGTGAATATCGCTTTTAAAAATAGCGCAGTAATGAATAAGGTATTACGGATTGGAATAGTGGATGATTTCATTTTTGATTATAACTACTCCTTTTTTCCGCAATTAGGAGAAATGAGAGCTAATATTGGTATAGATATTGGCGATTTGCTTAGTTCAGGCCAACTACATAATGATTTAAGTGATTATAGATGTGACATAGCCGTAATGATGACTGATCAAGATTATCCTTTCTATGCTGGCATAGTCAATGCAATTGGGCCTGAGGTCCCAGGATTTTGTTCCATTGTTGAAATAAAATATGCATCCGGACAACTTTTGACCTTTGCACATGAAATAGGTCATTTATTCGGGGCTCGACACCAGCGTGAATATGATGATCCTGATTTTGACGAAAACTGTAATCATGCCTGGGCTATTCCAAAGCCTGGTAGTGTTACTGAATATCATACAATAGTCGGAGTCGATGATTCAGGTGATAACAATCACATATTAAACTATTCAAACCCGTTTGTGAAAGTTGCAGGTTCACGCACTGGGACAGGGATAGATTACAATGCAGCGTCTATTGACAATAATGGTTGTTTTATTGCAGACTACCAACCTGATCCATATTGGAATATTCATATAGTTGGGCCTGATACACTTTGTTTGATTGAAGAAGATGATATTTTGTTTTATGCAGAAGTGCATGAAGCGGCTGTTGCTTACCCCGGACATCCTCCCTACACATATATTTGGCAGTGGGGGTATGTTTGGAATGATACCAATTTCCCTGAGTTAGATTGGCTGTCTGAGAGTAATGATGGCAATTACCTAATTGTACCTTATGAGCCGGATGAGGATAGAAAAGAAATGTTCGTTCGATTAGTTGTCGTATCAGACGATAAAGAAATTTTAAAGACAATGAAACACATAAAGCTATTTCCATTTGGTTGTGAAATTACCACTCCAATTGGTTGGGAACCCAGAACCACAACTTTAATAGATACCGATGATGATAATTGCAACGTTACTCCACTGATCAGCTTCAAGGGAGATAAGGTAGAGGTGCATACATTCGGCAATAATGTCGGTAAGGTTTTCTATACGTGTTATGATGTGCAAGGTAGATCGATCAGCAGTGGTAGCTATCAATCCGATGAACAGCCTTCAGTTGAGTTTGAATTTAGGCCAAGTTCAGGTATTTATTTTATTTCAATTGAGACATTATGTGGGATGATAACATATAAAGTCTATAAGCCATGAGAAATTTAGGATGTATTTTTATTTTGGTTTGTGTTTTACTATCAAGTTGTTCGCATGATGAGCAATGCACAATTCCTGTTGATCCAATAGAGTATCCTTGTCATGCTGAATATGCTAGGATTTTTCATCCCGGTGAAATGCAACATGGAAGAGTTGCAGGATTAAAGAATTGCAGACCATTTGTAGCAAGTGCGGTTTCAGGATTTAAAGTAATTGACACAACAGATTTTGATTTTTTCGGATTGCAGATCACTACCTATGAAGATTGGGGTAATTTTTTTGCGAATAAAGAGATCCTTATCATTAATTCGTTTGCAACAGGTATTGGTTCCTGGCCTTTGTTGCCGGATATCTCTGAGCAGTTGAGATATCAGACATATCAGGTGATGCAGGATCATGATGTATTTGAGGACTTATATTACATCGATACCAGTTATGCTTTTAATATAATTCATATCACCGCAATTGATACAGCTGCTAAGTATGCTGAAGGCTGGTTTGAGTGTAGATTTATTCTTGACCTTAGTCAACCAAGTGGTCGCAATCCCGATACTGTCCTGTTTTCACAATGTTATTTTGAAGCTGAAATGCCTTAAGATTTGTAGTATTTTGTATCAATGAAATATATTCCAAACGCATTGTATCGTTATAATTTTGGTTTCATTCCAATGATACTGATATGGTTGATATTGAATGGGTGTCAGCATGAACCATGCTTATTTGGCCACCCTCAAATTCCAGATCTTGTTCCATGCAACGCGGCGTATGCCCCTACCTACCATCCTGGCAAGATGGAATTTGGCAGAGTTGCAGGGTTGAAAAATTGTCGTCCGTTTTCAGCAAGTGCAGTAGGATGGGTCGGTACATACACTTTTCCAATATTTGGGATTGCAATAAATACGTTTGAAGATTGGGATGGCTTTTATGCCGATAAGGAAAGTATAGATATTATTGGAGTAGGTTTGAAATTGGGTAGTAGCCCCGTTATAACTAAGGTCGATAGTATGGTTGGTGTCAGTTTTAACTCTTATTATATCCACGTGGATCATGACGTATTTGATGAATCGTACAGGCTGGATACTACCTACGATAATTTTATATATCTGACTTTACTTGACACTATCAATGATAGACTGGAGGGATGGTTTGAATGCAGATTTATATTAGATACACCTCCCAGCAATATTCATCCTGATACAGTCATCTTTACGGAGTGTTATTTTGAAGCCGGACCTCAATAGAATTGTTGATGACATATATGTAGCTTTTTTCTAGAACTTTAATCATGCTGTTTGAATAACTCTTTCCTATTGTAAAACTGATGATCATGCCTAAAAGAGCTGAACCCCTTTTCTACTAACACGACCTTTCAGGGCTTGAGGGATTTTTAGTTTTTTCCATGGAGATACGCCTTCTCCCCTTTTACCCTTCCGCTGCCCACATGAAGTGGAATTTTCGCCGCGCTGCGACCTGAAGGGGGTACCTAATCGATATGCTGCTCTTTACTTTTGCTTTCTAGACTCATTTAGTCCGCCTTCGCCTTCCGCCCCTTGCCTTTTCTGCCCCTAAATCCCCCGGGCGGGAACTTTTATGCCATTGCAGTTACACAGTGCCCTCTCCCCTCTGCCTTCTTCTCAGACCTAGTCTTGACTTTTCGATAGAGTTTGAATACTATTTTCGCGCAACGCCGCAAAGTCGCAACGCGCATGTCACATCAGAAACTCATAGCCTCCTCCTTCGCCCTCTGCCCTTCGCCTTTTTCCCTATCTTCGCACCCACAAATCATGAGTAAAAAGGGCAGAATACTAGTAGCAATGAGCGGGGGCATCGACTCCACCGTCACCGCTATGATCTTACAGGAACAGGGATACGAGATCGTGGGCATCACCATGAAGACATGGGACTATGCCACAAGTGGAGGTGATCGGAAGGAAACCGGCTGCTGCAGCCTCGACAGTATCAATGATGCCCGTCAGGTAGCCGTAGAAAAAGGATTTCATCACTTTATAGTTGATATCCGCGAAGAGTTTGGTGACTATGTCATCGACAATTTTGTAGACGAGTACCTCGCAGGCCGGACACCTAATCCATGTGTCCTCTGCAATACCCATATCAAATGGGAAGCCCTCATCAAACGCGCTGATGCCCTCGGATGCGATTATATCGCGACTGGCCATTATGCACGGATAGGCCAACATGACGGCAGATATTTCATCCAACAGGCTGTAGATCTTAACAAAGACCAATCCTATGTCCTCTGGGGCCTCAATCAGGAATGCCTCAAACGAAGCATGTTCCCACTCGGAGGGATGACCAAACCAGAAGTAAGACAACTTGCCGCTGATTATGGGTATATCGAACTATCTCAAAAGCCCGAGAGCTATGAAATCTGTTTTGTTCCGGACAATGATTACAGAGGTTTCTTAAAAAGAAGATTACCTGACCTGGCAGAGAAAGTAGATGGCGGCACTTATGTCAATACAGAAGGCAAAGTGATCGGCACACATCATGGCTATCCGTTTTATACAGTTGGCCAGCGTAAAGGATTAGGAAAAGCTTTCCTCGAACCAATGTATGTCGCTGAAATCATTCCTGAGACGAACACTATTGTGCTCGGCAGAGATGAAGACCTGATCCGTAACAGGATGATCGTCGGTGGCGTCAATCTGCTCAAGTACAGCAAGATGCCTGAAGGAATTGAAGCGCACACGAAGATCAGGTACAAAGACACTGGCACCATGAGCGAACTCAGACAACTGGAAGACGGCAGGGTAGAGGTGTCATTCCTCGCAAATGTCAAAGGTGTCGCACCAGGTCAGTCAGCCGTTTTTTACGAAGGCGAAGATGTCATCGGAGGTGGAATAATTCAAGGCAGTTCAAGAAACTAATACGCATGAAATCCAAGTGTCTCATTCTCTTAGGTTTCCTGGTGATGGTCATCGGATGTGTTGATGAAGGCCTCGAACAACAAGGCGTGCCCAACAGCGAGCAATATTTTCCACTTCAACTGGGACGCTTTATTGATTACCAGATTGATTCAATTGTTTTTGATGATGCTTCCGGAGGAAATAAAAAGGATACTAGCCGCTTTCAGTTACGGGAAGAAGTAAAAACATTCCAGATTTCTGTTTCCAGGGACACCCTTTTCTATATTCACCGCCTCAGAAGGAGTGATGCCAGCCAACAATGGACGTTGACAGATGTGTGGACAGCATCCTATGATGAAAACAATGTACTGCGCACAGAAGAGAATCTGATTTTTAGAAAAATGACATTGCCGTTGTACAAAGGTTTGCGTTGGATCGCCACTGCTTACATCAATCCACAAACATCTGTCCTCATCGGCACTGAAAACGTTGAGCCCTACGAATACTGGGAATCACGGGTCTTGTCGATTGATGAAGGTGCAGCAATAGGTGGCTTCATGTTTCCGGCAGGACAAGTCATGCATGTGATGCAGACAGATAGTGATGATGATCTGATGAAACGATACGTGCATGAATCCTATGTGCGCGGCATCGGTCTTGTGGCCCGTACAGATACCATTCTTGATAGCAAGTGTATAGACCTCGGTGATTTTGAACCTTGTATCGGAGTGGAGTGGACAGATCATGCAAGCAAAGGGTATATTCTGTCACAAGTGATGATAGATCACAATTGAGTGCGGAGTACACGCGGGTAAAGGATTTTTTCCTCCTAGGCAAAACACTCAAATCACACGGCACTGCAGGTCAATTACGCATATTGGTTGAAGAGCGATTGAGTTCTTATATACAACCTGATGCCTTTGTTTTTTTTGACCTCAATGGTTCAAAAGTTCCATACCAGATCGAAGATGTCGAGCAGGGACAACATTTTCTGATTTCGCTAAAGGACATCAATGGAAAGCAGGAATCTGATACCATGACCGGTAAGGAAATCTGGATCCCGATGGAACAGGTCAAGCCACGTCATCTCAAATCCCCACGCAATATCAAGGAGAAGTGGGAGGATTTTACATTGGTGGATGAAAAATCAGGACTGCCTTATCCAATACTTCGCACTGAAGAGTTTCCTCAGCAATTGATGGCTGTCATTGCTATAAACGGTAAGGAGATTCTCATCCCATTGCATGAGCAGTTGATTACGTCTATTGACAGGGATCAGAAAATCATCAACATGGAAATCCCTGAGGGCCTTCTGGATTTATGATTTCTAGGTGTCCCTTTAGCGGCCCCACGCCGCTGGAGAAAAAAAGGAAAGTTGAGCTTAGATTGTATCTAAGCTCGCGTGCTTAGGATCAAAAAAATCATAGTCAGGGGAAGATCACTTGTTGCAGTTTTTAACTGCATGACATGAGCATTACCTGTTAGCGTCAGGGGACGCAGAATGTTAATTGTAGTCGAAGTCGATTTTCGGTGCAAAATAAAAAACGTTAGCCAAGTCCCCTTCAGGGGATTTAGGGGCAAAAGGGAAGGATTTAAAACTCCACCACAATCCCAATGCCCGGGATAATCGTCCCCGCTGTGTTGTCAATAAATCTGGGAATATAATAATCCGGATTATTAGGATTGGATATAGGTGCTCCATTCACATCCCGTTCAACCGAAAAGTCGGCTCTTTCGTCTGTTGTATTGTTCGTGATATTTTGGATATCGAGATAGACATCAAGGGTCCATTTTGCAAAATTATATTTTTTATCTACCCGCACATCCAATTGGTAGAAAGGTTCCACACGCAGGGTGTTTAATAGGGTATTGTCAGGAACGCCTGCGTTCGTTACATCGTAATTTGTTTTCAATGCGGATGCTTGCAGATCGTAGGGTGTATATGGACTGCCGCTGTTGAAACGAAACTTAGCGCCCACTTCCCAGTTGCGTTTAAAGATCTTTCCACCTGTGATACTTAGCATATGACGATAATCCCAAGAGGAAGCCACATAGGTGCCTTCGAAGTTCTGAAACTCACTTCTGACGAAAGTGTACGAAAAGAGTCCATAAAAATCATGAAATAGTTTTTGCTGAAAGAATAATTCTACGCCATAGGATCGTCCTTTATTGGTAGGCGTAACAGGCGCATTTCCAATGACACCAAAATCACTTCCCTTATTCGCCAGGGATATGGAGTCTATCAAATCCATTGGGTAGTTGCTGTATAGCTTGTAGAACCCCTCAATAGTGATCAAGGCATTTTTCGAAGTGCTGTACTCCACACCCAATACAAAGTGATTTGATTGTATGTATTTAAGGTCAGTATTGACAAGTTCACCAGCTGTATCGCGATACCCAAGCGTCGTATATGGCGGCAATTGATGATAGATCCCTGTATTAAAATTGATCGCCATTTTTTTGTTCAGACTGTATGAAGCACTTAGTCGAGGCGATAGCTGATTTAATGGACTTGACATGTAGTCATTATAATTATTGCCATCGAGTCGTGTGCCCAAGGATACTTGAAGACGTTCACTGAAGATGCCTTTGCTGACCTGGCCGAATACACCGTATTTGAAAATGCCGATTTCGGAACTGTAATTAAGCGTTAATTCATTGGCCAGTTTTTGAAAAGTAGTAGTGGTATATTCCGCCCACTCAGCGCCGGCACCGTAGTTCACTTTCCAACCATTGGTACGAAGCGTTTCTTCAATCCGTATTTTGTTTTCAACCTCTGTGGACTGATAATCCAGCAACTTATTAGCTTCAATGCGCTCATCGTTGTCTATGTATTTTGTAGCAGCATTGTTGAGATAGTTCCTGCTGAGGACAAATGTGCGATAGCTTTTTTCTCTAAAGTGTCGCCATGAGCCACCAATGGTATAATTCCATTGCCGGTTGGTAGGAATCTGGGACAGAATATATTGATTCTCCTCCGTAGGACTGGCATCCGTATTCAACGAAACGTTGTCAATCGCCCCCAAGCCGATGATGTCAATGATATTGTTCTGATCCAATTTGATCTCGCTTTTAAACTGGAAGTCATCATATTTTGGAAGAAAGGGAAGATCCAGTGCCTGGAATAGAAACTGAAGGTAACTTCTACGATAGGATGCGATTAACGTTGAGTTTTTAGTGAGTGGCGTTTCGATAGTGGCCGCAAGATCATTCGAACCCAGGGTGATACTATAAGCAGGTTTGTCGGTTCGTGCATCCTTGTATTGAAATTCAAGCACAGAACTCAGTGCATTACCACGGTTTGCCGGAAAAGCACCTGAGTAAAAATCAAGTTCCTGGATAAAATCAACGTTGATCAATCCCACCGGACCGCCTGAAGCGCCTTGAGTGCTAAAGTGGTTTATGGTCGGCACTTCTATACCATCGAGATAAAACCTATTCTCGTTGGGCGATCCACCACGCACGATGATATCATTTCTAAAACTTGATGTGATGGCGACACCTGGCAGCGATTGGATTACCCTGGAGATGTCTCGGTTTCCACCAGGGTTCCGTTTGATCTCCGATACGCCAATGGTTCGCAGACTTAGCGGGCTTTCCTCTTTTCGGATAAAAGGCAGAGCAGTAACAATAGCTTCCTGCATTTGGAGAGACATCTCTTCCATCTCTATATTGGCAAAGGATGGGTAAGCATTTCTAACCTGCACCTCATAGATTGTGACAGGTTTAAAACCCATAAAACTGACTTTCAGATTGTACATACCTGGATTCAGACCGGAAATGCTGTAATCCCCATTGTCATCCGAAGTGCCCCCAAGGGTAGTTCCTTCCACTACAATAATAGCATAAGGAACTGGTTCCTTGTTGATGGCATTGGTGACTTTGCCTTTGATGACGCCTGATTGTCCAGAGACTGAGGTTACGATAAGAAGTAAGGAGAATAGAGTAAGTAATCTGAACATGGAAATCTGTACGCTAAGCGCAGAAAAACAACAGATTGTTCAAATGGTTTAATGATTTGAAAGAAGAAGGGGTTCAATACGTTGAAGCCCTTCCTGGATTTTACACACCGTTATTTTAGAAATGACTATTTCATCAATTTGCCGGGAATGAGTTTGATGCCGTCAGCGGTGATGATAGACGCATAAGGTAAAGTTCCATCTTCTGACATAATGGAAGCTGCGCCGGCGTCTCCGTCTTTATTAAAAGCGACCATTTTGACATTGAAGTTTACATTTTTGGCACCACCGTTGACGTAGAAGATTCTTTCAATGACATCTTCACAGGCTTGTTGAGGAGAAGCACCTGCCCTCATTTTCTCCACTAATAAAAACGAACCACAGGTCCTGATCAATTCTTCTCCTCGACCGGTGGCTCCGGCTGCACCCACTTCATTGTCCACAAATAATCCGGCTCCGATAATGGGTGAATCACCAATGCGTCCGTGTATTTTTCCAAAAAGGCCACTGGTCGTTGTGATGCCTGCAACTTCTCCATTGTTGCCCATTCCGAGAACGTTGATCGTACCTCTCTTCCTCAGTTTATGGTAGTGCTCTTTATCCGCAGGAGGCAACCAGTCATCATTTTCGCTAAGATTTTCTTTCCATTCAAGCCAGGTCAAGCGTGCTTCTTCGGTGAGTAGATTTTCTTCAGGAAAGCCATGCGCTTTGGCAAACGCCAATGCGCCAGCACCTACAATCATCGCGTGATCGGTACGTTCCATGACAAGCCGTGCTACGGAGCAAGCCTTCTTTATGTTTTCAAGAGCGGCCACACTTCCACATTTGTACGTTGGGCCGTACATGATCGATGCATCCAATGAGACCACTCCGCGCTCGTCAGGCAGACCACCATAACCAACGGACGAGTCCTCCGGATCCAGCTCGCAGACATTGGATCCGGCTTCGATACCATCAAGGATATTACCTGATGCCTGAAAGGCGGCCCACGCTGGTGGAAGTACTTTTTTAGCCCAATATTCATTACGACTGCACAGGATCAAAGGACGGCTTGCGCCTTTTGGACTATAGGTTGTTTTGCGACCAGTGATATTGGTGATCAGCGGAAGGCTTAAACCCATCATGCCTAGGGTTTGCAGAAAATCACGACGTGGTGCCATACGGTTTGGGCGGTTTTATGGTGTGGTGAGTATCAAAAATATTATTGATTTGCCGGTTTCATTCCCGGTTGATAGAGTTTAAACCCTGTTTCTTCTTTTTCTTTATCTACCATGGCTTTCACATCACGGAGCAGTTGTTTTGCATCATACACGATTCCATCTTTGATGGTATACTTTACGCCGCCTACACGCTCTACGATGTTATCATCATTGAGTTTAATCGCTCCTGTGCCATAGAGGCATTGAAGATTGGCCAAAGGGTTTTGTTCAATGATCAACAGATCAGCCAGTTTGCCGACTTCAACACTGCCGATATCTTTGTCCAGGCCTAATGCTTCTGCGCCATACAATGTAGCAGAACGAATTACTTCTAATGGATGAAACCCTGCTTCACGTAACAATTCCAGCTCCCGGATATAAGCAAAACCATAAAGTTGAAAAATAAACCCTGAATCCGACCCCGCTGTCACACGACCCCCACGATTTTTGTATTCATTGACAAAGGTCATCCACAGTTTGTAATTTTCTCTCCAGTCAACTTCTTCTTCAGTACCCCAATAGTGCCAGTATGAGCCGTGAGATATCCTGCTTGGCTGAAAGAACATCCAGAGTTTGGGCATCGTATAATCTTCATGCCACTCTAATCGCCTTGCGCGGTGGAGATCCCTGCTTGCTTCGTAAATATTAAATGTTGGATCTATTGTAAAATCAAGTGATAGCAGTTCGTCCATGACGCTATACCAATGCGGTGAGTAGGGTGGGGCTGCCTGTTTCCACAAACGTCCTGCTTCTGAAAAGCGATCCTGCTCATTCATGTAATTATAATCAACGGGATAGTTCTGGATAGTCTGATTCTCAAACAAAGCTTCAGGAAGGCCATACCAATGCTCCATAGACGTCAATCCGGCATGGGCACTGTGGAGTACATTCCACCTGGCCACATCCACCTGCGCATGATGGCATGCGGATCGTAAACCAGCTTTTTTGTTTTCTTCCAGTGCGGCAGCCATTACTTCAGGAGGCGCACCAAAAAACTTAATGCCATCGGCTCCGTTTTTAGTATTCTTTTGTACCCACGCCCTGGCACCGGCTGCATCTTTGATGGGTTCCTCTTCCCCCATTCCAAAAGCAGTGTAAGCCAATATTCTGGGTGCCGTTATTTTGTTTTCAGCACTTCGTTTTTTCTCATTCAATACCCACTCAAGACCGTTGCCTGCAGAAGGTTCACGTATCGTTGTGATGCCATGAGCCATCCATAGTTTGTATACATATTCTGCATCAGCGCCTTGGGCCCTTCCTCCGATATGGCCATGCATATCGACAAATCCCGGGAGCACATACATCCCGGTGGCATCAAGTTCAAAACCATTTTGTTTCAGTTTTGGCCGCTCATCTGCCTTTGGATTGACACCCGGATATCCAACTGTCTCAATCGCAACAATCCTGTTGCCTTCAATGACAATATCCACAGGACCAATGGCAGGAGATCCGGTTCCATTGATCAGCGTAGCGCCTCTGATAATCATTTGAGGATATGGACCCATGCCCTCAGCTCTATCAGGAGCCGGTTTGACCTGTGCCAACAAGCATGGTGCCAATAGCCAATACAGGGACAAAAGAAAGAGGTGACGCAATTTCATCAAAGACAGTTGATTTGCAGAAAGGTAAGAAAAAAAAGAGCCCGGAAAAATCCAGGCTCTATCGTAATCAATTGATTTGGGTCAATTTATTTATTTGCCGGAAAGCTCGGCTACTAGCCGATCCGCTTTGTAAATATAACGAAGTGCAGCCACAATACCACCGGCATGAACGGCTACCGTACGGTTATTCTTTTCATCAAAGATAAATTTGCCTGGTAATGATTCAATGTTACCATCAAATACAAGGCCTACCACTTCTCTTTTGACATTGATGATAGGGCTGCCGGAATTTCCACCAATAATGTCAGCGGTAGCGACAAAATTCATTGGTGATCTGAGCAGATCCATTGGAGGATTCATCCATTTTTCAGGAAGGGACCATGGAAATTTTCCATCATTGGATTGATACCTTTCATATAATCCGAAGTAGGTCGTCTTGATAGGTGCAACAGTACCATTATAGTCATAGCCTTTCACTACACCATCAGAGATACGTAGTGTAAACGTAGCATCTGGTGGAAGCGCATCACCATAAACTTTAAACACCTCACCTGCCACGTTTTGCTCGATTTGTTTACGGGCAACTCCTGTTGACTGGAATGCTTTTACAGCTTCGGTATATTCCGGAATCAATAATTCCGACGCTTCAATCAATGGGTCTTTAGATTTTAGAAACTTTTTCGTTTTCTTATCAAACAATTTTGAAAGATCTTTTTCATCAGCGAAGACAGTCTTGGACATGATATTTTTTGCTGCTGCATCAGGTGTCTTGCCGTCTAATATTTCGTTGATATACAGGTCGTCAGCCTGAGCGAATTTCTTTACTTCACCTAACACCATACCGAACTTCCTGACCTCTGTTGGATCTTTCAGTGTAATGGCCATTTCGGTCAGTTTTTTCTCCAGTCCTTCCAGTTCAGGGCTTTCCGGATTTGCAGTTGCTATCTTGTTGTATTCTGCGATCACGTGTAACATGGACAAAGTGGTTCCTGACATTGCAGAAGGAGCTAGGAATCGTAGCTCTGATCCGTATTTGGACAATACTTCATAGTGTTTAGCCATATCGGCCCAGTATGTTTTGCCGGGAGCGTTCGCTTTGATCTTTTGTTCCATTTTTACTTTCCTGTCAAATAATGCAGGATCATTTAAGCCGCTTACAGTACCTTTTATAGCCTTCAACGAATTGGAGAGGCTGAAGATGGTATTTTTAGTATCATCATTCGGATTGAGGGCATAATCCTCTTCAAGTAAAGCCATACGGTTGGTAAAAAATTCAATATCACCCGGATATCTGTAATCCCTGTCATATTCCAATTGTGCTATGGTGCGGTAACGCTCCGTCGAACCAGGGTTTCCGATGACGAATACAGGTGTGTTTTCCTGTATGCCATCCAGATTGAATGGAAAATAATTATCAGAAGTATTTAATGGTTGGCCATTTTCATCATAGACCCTCCAGAAGGTACAGTCAAGATTGTAACGTGGGTACGTAAAGTTATCAGGATCACCACCGAAGAAACCCATTTGTAATTCAGGAATGAACACAAGTCGAACATCATCATATCGCTTGTATCCATATAATGAATATTTAGCACCGCTGTAAAAAGGCACTGTCTGTAAACGGAGGTTTTCCCATCCTGGTTTAGTGGTATATTCCTTGACAACAGCGTTAATCGATTCTTGAGTCTTCGTCTGTCTTTCCGCTTCAGTGGCTGGATTGCCTATCAGGCTTTTGATTTTTTCAGTGACATCGGCAACCTTGATCAGTTGTTCAACAAATAATTCTGGATTACGCCTTTCATCCGCCAAAGTAGTGGCAAAAAAACCGTTTTGATCAAAATTTTCACCTTCTTTCTGAAGATCACTTACTACTGGTTGTGAACAGTGATGATTCGTCATCACTAATCCATTTGGAGATACAAAGGAAGCTGAACACCAAGAGGCAAATCTCAGGGCTGAAACCCTGGCTTCGTCAAACCAGTCTTGGTCAAGATCGTAGTTATAGGCTTTGAGAAACCATTCTTTAGGTGGATTTTCAAACGTCCACATTTTGCCGAAATCATGTGGGCTGGGTTCCTGCTGGCCGATGGCTACAGTGAAGGTAAAAGTAGCCAGAAGGCTCAAAAACCATTGTTTTTTATTACTGTTCATACGTATTTAGAAATGTTGATTAGTTAATGCGGTAAGACCAAATCGCGCAAACCACTTTGAAAAACGGTGCAAAATTAGGAATTATAACGAAGAAAATGCCTGCGATCATCAATTATACGTTTTAATAGACCAGTATCGTTAACTTTTCGTCACCAACCATGTTCTTATGCTCATGAATCACAATAAATCGCTACTTTTTCTTCTAGTTCTCCTTGGATTGAGCTCTTCCTGTACCTCCCAGAAATCTTCCGGGCAAGACAATGAGAAAGCTCCAGCCAGGGATCAAACCGTCAGTCAAACTATGAATACAGAAATTGCCACATTTGGCGCAGGATGTTTTTGGTGTGTAGAGGCCGTTTTTCAGGAACTGAAAGGGGTGATTAAGGTTGAATCCGGTTATATGGGAGGCTCAACCCCAAATCCTACCTATAAAGACGTATGTACAGGAACCACCGGCCATGCTGAAATCACACAAATCACATTTGATCCTACTGTCATTTCGTATGATGAATTGTTGGAAGTGCTTTGGACTACACATGACCCAACTACACTCAATCGTCAAGGGGCTGATGCAGGCACGCAATACAGATCTGCTATTTTTTATCACTCTGAAGAGCAAAAGCAGAAAGCTGAAAAATCGAAGAAAGAAGTCGCGACCACCATTTGGGACAAACCCATTGTCACTGAAATCGTACCCGAAGACACCTATTATCCGGCTGAAGAATATCATCAGGACTATTATGCTAATAATGCGAATGCAGGCTATTGCCGCATGGTCATCACGCCTAAAATTGAAAAAGTACGATCCTCCTTTGCCGATAAACTGAAACAATAAAAACTTCCGTTATGCATCGCTACGCTTTAATCGCAACCTTGCTTTTTTCAAGCGCCATTCAGGCTTGTCTGCAATCCAATACAAATCAACCTGAAGTCAAAGTGCAGGACCAGGCTGCCTCATTTGTAGACGAAAGTGGTGTGACTATTCAACGCGTGACTAAATCACAAGCTGAGTGGAAGTCGGATCTTGATCCATTGGAGTTCAATGTCTTGCGGGAGAAAGGTACAGAACGTGCTTTCACAGGTCAATACAATGATCATAAGAAAAAAGGAGTTTATAGCTGTAATGCTTGTGGTTTATCCTTGTTTTCATCTTCCACGAAATTTGATTCAGGAACTGGCTGGCCTAGTTTTTATGCGCCTATAGACAAGACGCATGTAGAGGAAGATACGGATGTCTCCTATGGCATGAAGAGGGTAGAAGTGCTGTGTCGCCGATGCAGCGGCCATTTAGGGCATGTGTTTGATGATGGTCCTAAGCCCACAGGCCTAAGGTATTGTATGAATTCAGTTTCCCTTTCGTTTCAGCCTGAATAAATTTTATTTGTTTTTTAAATAGAATGTATTCCAAACGGTTATTTTCCATACGCTCCTTCCTGTCTTATCAACGCACAGGTTTTTTCTATCAAATGGAGACTACCGAAGAAAGGTATCTTTGAAGGATGATAAAAGCAATACGTCCCTGGTTGAAATTCACTGCGGTCGGGATCATACTGATCTGGTATCTGGGACGACTCCTCATTCTATCTTCCATCACCGGAAAAAGTATTGAAAGAGGCTTTCGCTTCAGAAGAAAGTTTTGCAGAACGGCTTTATCGATTTTAAATATTCAGTATCAACATTCAGGGTTTGAAGACAGAGGTGCGTGTCTGTATGTTTCTAATCATCGGTCGATGCTTGATCCGCTTATACAACTTGCCTATATCGATGCCTTTATTGTTTCCAAAGCGGAGGTAGGCAATTATCCTTTACTAGGACGTGGCGGGAAAGAGACTGGTATTATTCTGGTGCATCGGCACGATCATCATAGTCGCAGAGCTGCGCTTGATGCGATAGAAGAAACACTACTATCCGGATACCCCGTATTAGTTTATCCTGAAGGAACAACCTATGGCGGTGAGTTTACGGGAGACTTCCGAAAAGGTGCTATTGAATTGGCCTATAGAAAAGATATTCCGGTTGTTCCTATGATGATTGATTATGCTGACGCCGGGTATTATTGGACGGATGGATCGTTGCTTGCTTATTTCAAAAGATTATTTTCATCCGTTGGAAAGCACACTGTGGTGGGCCGAATGGGTAATGAAATGCAATTCAAAAGCCCGGATAACCTTGCGGAGGATACCCGGGCTGCCATAAATCTTATGATACTGGATGCACGCTTAAAAGGTAAAAGCGGTTAGAGTGCGAAGAAAAGAAAGTCTTTAAAATTTGAACCCAACAGTCCCGGCAATTGTATGCTGGTTGTTGTCAATCTGAACAAGCGGTTCTGGCGCAGCAGTCGTTTTATATGGCAGATAGCCTTCGGTGCGGTTTGCCCACTTATACCCAAAATCGATATAAAATGCATCAGCCCGAAATCCAATACCTGCATGATACGCCGGATCGAAAAAATTGTCATTGCTATAAGGTGATTGGGCAAGCGATACCCCGCCTCTCAACCGGAATGCCATCAAGACGAATTCACCACCCAGATTAAGATCAAGTGCCGAACTATACGCAGCACGGATGTCTTGGTTGACATCAAACTCTTCCTGATTATATAAATTCCCGTTACCACTGACACTATAATCATAATGCATTGCTCCGTAATCGGTCCATTTAATACTAGCCCCGATAAAACCTTTATCTCCTGCAATAATGCCGATGCCACCCATCAATGACCAAGGACTCACTATTGCATAACGAAAGCTTCCAAATGGAGAATCAGCGAGAATAGGTCCATTATTGTTGGCGTCGGTATAATCATAAGACAAACCTGTATTGTAATTGTCGGTCATGAAGTACTTAGTAGGTGTATGTGCAGCAAATGAAAGATTAAAATCCTTCGTTGGTTTGTAGGTTATTCCAAGCTTACCGTTTACACCAAACCCGGTAGAATTGACATAGCTAGTATAATTAAGGGTATTAAAAAAAGGTACGCCATTATCATTACCATCTCTTTCGATATAATCACGGTATTCTGTATAATTGACAAGGGGCAAATTGAAAGTGGCACCAATCAACAATTTGTTGTCATAATTGGTCGCATATCCGAGGAAAAGTTCTGATTTGCCACCTTCACGGTAGGAGTTCTCGACTTTATAAAGTCTGTAATCCGGTGAAAGGCTATAGTCACTTTCGTATATTCTATCTCCTTCAAAATCATAAATAGCACCTGTTGCCCATGCGAGATCTTCTTCAAATCCATTTAATTCATCATCTGCTAGTCCTAAAGCATTTTCTCTCCAGCTATCCGTCATAGAACCCAAGGTAGATCCTGCATAATTTATATCCTGACGGTATTCTGCCATGCGGTTATAGCCAAAAGCCCAGTTGGATGTAATCCACGGACCTTGACGTTGCCTGCTGGAAAGTACAAACCCAATATTGGGAAGCGTAAACCTATTATAATTTCCACTGGTTGTATTTGATCGGTCTGAGGCGAAAGTAGAAGAGAAATTATTAAACTGACCACCCATCGTGATGGTAAACTCACTCTTCCAGAAGCCAGCTATACCTGCAGGGTTGGATCCTATCGCGGAAAAGTCAGGACCTATTGCAAACATACTGTTTCCCGCACCTAGGTTTCTTGCAGTTCCGAGTGGGTCTGAAATAGAGAGCCTGTATGCTTCTGAGGCTGTCTGCGCAGACAATGACTGAGCGATAGCAGCGATTGCTATAAAAACGAATATCTTGATTCTTTTCATGGCATAATGATTTGGAAGATTGCAGAACGGTTGATACCGTTCTGCAATCTTTCGATTAACTTATAGAAAGCTGTTTGAGTTATCCTCTTCCTCTAGGAGAGGATGAAGAACCTGAACTTGATCCACTATCTCCGGAAGACCTACTGCCACCTGAAGGTGAACCAGAACTCGCAGGGGAAGAGCTGCGGCTAGAAGAAGAAGGCGAATAACTTGGACTGTCATTACTCTGCTGTCTTTCATTTCTGGTAGGCGGTGTGTAGCTTGGCCTGTCATTGCTCCTGGATTCATTATTTTGCCTTGGAGGGGGAGAATAACTTGGTCTGTCATTACTCCTTGACTCAGTATTACTCCTTGGCTCTGCGTTATTACTTGGCTCTGCGTTATTACTTGGAGGAGGTGTATAATTAGGCCTTTCATTGATACCTGAAGGTGGCCGATTTGATGACCCATCCCTTACAGTCGGTGGTTTATTGCCTTGTTGGGGCTGTCCACCTCTGTTAGGGGGGGTATAAGTCGGGGTTTGATCAGGACGTGCAGGAGTTAAACCTGATCCTGGCCTAATAGGCTGAGGATCTGTGCGTGGAGAAGGTCTGTCTCCTGATGGATTGTTTGTTGCAGGATTGGATCTTTCCGGCGTCGGATAAGGCTGATATTTCTCTGCATCTGGCTTGAAAACCGGTCTTCTTGGACTAGTCGGAGTAGTCTGGTCACGAGGGATTTCTCTATCAACAGGTTGCGGAGTTACTGCACCTGTGTTTGCATCGCCTCGCGTTGTTGGAAGATTGCCGGGGCTTTGCTGAGGTCCGTCGTTGACACTAGGGGAACCAGAGGGCGCTGCCCGACTAGGAAGGCCTGTTTGAGGCACTCCAGCAGGGCTGTCATTTGACTCCGTTACGCCAGAATTGTAGTTCTTATCAACAGGCTTCGCAAGTCCAGGCATACCAACCTGGCTTCGTGGAGAACCACTACCGCCACCAGAATTTCTTGGTCCGTAGTAGTAATCGCCATTGTTGCCATTATGGTTGCCACCATTTCCACCACCGTAGTAACCACCACCACCGTAGTAACCACCGCCGCCATAGTATCCACCGCCGCCATAGTATCCACCGCCGCCATAAAATCCACCGCCGCAGCCACCGTAATAGGCTACAGGTGGGCAGTAAGGGTTGTAAAATCCACCGCCCCAATTTGTATAACCAGGATAATACCAATTGTTAAATCCGAAACGATAACGTGGAAATGGTGTATACCAACTACTCCAGCCAAAGCCAACCCCAAAACCAGAACCAACGTAGATGTTGGCATCAGGGTAGCCATAATAATCAAAGGCAAAGGGATCATAATAATTGTAACCTACATACACAGGATCATAAAATCCGAAACCTGCATAAGGGCGATAAAAACGTCTGATCCGCGAAGAGTAGTAGTAATCATAATCATCGACATAATCATAGACGTCATCGTCATAGTACGTGACGCCCTTCTCAGAGGTATTTCCTGGTACAGTACCACCGTAATTGCTGTTGTAATTGGTGTCATACTGTGGTTCAGGGACGAAAGCATCTGGGTCATAATACACATCGTCGAATTGTGCCCGAACGGATGGTGCCAGCATCATGAAGACCAGTAGTCCAAGGTAATTTTTGAGCATGTAAAATTTCATAGTCTTTGTGTGTTTATTTGCCTAGTGGCAGAAACTCTCATCATCCAGTGTTAAAAGTATTACTTTTACGGCTTTGATGTAGTTAACGAGAGCTTAAATAACTGTCACCACGTTGTTAAATAAGTTGAAATCAAAACGCCACAACTTTTTGGGTTCGATACTTTTATGACGCAAAGCTGGTTGAATAAGTTTCCTTTTGAGAAATACTTAAACAGAATTTAACATTTTCGTCCCGAAATCGAATCTTAAGATTGTATTATGGCAAAGGAAATAACACCGAGAGCTGATGATTATTCGCAATGGTATCTTGATATCGTCAAGAAAGCCGGCTTGGCGGACAATTCAGCCGTACGGGGATGTATGGTCATCAAACCATATGGCTATGCCATCTGGGAAAAAATCAGGGATGTACTGGACAGTGAGTTTAAAAGAACAGGCCACGTCAATGCCTATTTTCCTTTGTTTATTCCAAAAAGTTTTCTCAGCCGTGAAGCTCAGCATGTTGAAGGATTTGCTAAAGAATGTGCTGTTGTCACACATCATCGCTTAAAAACTGACCCAAATGGAGGAGGCCTGATTGTCGATCCTGAAGCGAAACTTGAAGAAGAATTAATTGTACGCCCAACCTCTGAAACCATCATTTGGAGTACCTACAAGGACTGGATTCAATCGTACAGAGATCTGCCATTACTTATCAACCAATGGGCCAATGTGGTACGGTGGGAAATGCGCACGAGGCCTTTTCTGCGTACAACAGAATTTCTTTGGCAGGAAGGGCACACAGCTCATGCCACGCGCGAAGAAGCGGTCCATGAAGCCAAATTGATCCATGATGTCTACGCTGATTTTACAGAATCATGGATGGCCATGCCAGTCATCAAAGGTGTAAAAACGGCTAATGAACGTTTTGCAGGCGCCGAGGAAACGTATACGATTGAAGCCTTGATGCAAGATGGCAAAAGCCTTCAGGCAGGGACATCCCATTTCCTTGGGCAGAATTTTGCTCGGGCGTTTGATGTTTCCTTTCTTAATGAAAACAACCAGCAGGAATTGGTGTGGGCAACTTCATGGGGCGTTTCCACCCGGCTTATCGGTGGACTGATCATGACACATAGTGATGATGAAGGCTTGGTCCTGCCACCAAAACTCGCACCGCTTCAGGTAGTGATCATTCCTGTTCCTAAACCTGATCTCGCGATAAATGAGGTGGCGGAGAAATTGATGAAGGAACTTCAATCAAAGGGCATCTCCGTCAAATATGATATAGACGAAAAGTCAAGGCCTGGCTTTAAATACGCAGAGTATGAAATGAAAGGTGTTCCGGTCCGCGTGGCAATTGGGCAGCGTGATCTTGAAAAGGGACAGGCTGAAGTAGCAAGGAGAGACACACGCGAGAAGGAGTTTGTGCCATTGGAAGGGCTGGGTCGTTTCGTTGAAAATTTGTTGGATGAAATACAACAAAACTTGTTGTTGAAAGCTTTACGTTTCAGACAGGAAAATACCCGGGAAGCCAACGATTTTGAAACATTCAAATCCATTCTTGAAGAACAAGGTGGATTTGTATCTGCACATTGGGATGGCACGACAGAAACAGAATTAAAAATAAAGGAACAAACCAAAGCAACGATACGTTGCATCCCATTGGATCAAAAAGAAGAAGAAGGAACATGTATACTGACCGGGAAGAAATCGACCGGAAGGGTATTGTTTGCTAAAGCATATTAATCACTTTAAAACACAAGATTATGTCATTTGAAGTAGAAGGAAAACTTCATAAAAAATTCGATAAAGAGCAGAAATCTGGGACTTTCCAAACAAGGGAATTTGTCATTCTTGATGAATCATCGCAATACCCCCAGTATATTAAATTTCAGCTGGTGCAAGACCGATGCGAGATCATCGACAACATGGAGGAAGGCGTTAATATCAAAGTCTATTTTGACCTACGGGGCAGAGAGTGGCAGGGAAAATATTTTACCAATCTTCAAGCATGGAGAGTAGAAGCAGCCGGTCAGGAATCCAAACCAAAAGCGGCTACCGGTGATTTTCCTACTTCTCCTCCGATGACTTCAGATGAAGGCACCTCGTATGATGATCTTCCGTTTTAAAACGGATTCGGATTTTGTATTTCCTAAATCATGAAGGCTTAGCTGCAAGGCTAAGTGTAAACTAAACCAAGAGGTTAGACGTTTCCGGTATAAACTATTCAGAATGAAAAGAGGCAGTGTATTATTTTTACTCCTATTGCTTTTCATACAGATTGGTACAGCCCAGAAAATCATTGGGGTCGGATCGAGGTATAATAATTCCTTTAGGGAATGGATCATCACAACGGATGATGAGGATATAGAGGGCCAGTTGCGTATGCGTTGGGCGTTCAGAGATGACTGGACCGAATGGGATTTGAGTATAGGCGATATATCCGCCACCATTGAGCAGAAATGGACAGATGACCCTAATCTCTGGGTCATTCGTTGTGAAGGGGAGACAGTCAATGCCAAAACAGCATGGTCGGGAGAATTCCATCGTTGGAAATTGAGTGATGGTCATCACCATCTCAACTGGCAAGCCGAATATGCCAACCATAGGGAAGAATGGGAATTAGATACGCAGGAAGATTATTTTTTCGAGATGCGCACTTATTGGGAAGGGGATCCACGGGAGTGGGTCGTCAAGGATGAACTTCCTGAAGATATCACTATGGCGATGAGAATAGCCATGATCTTTTTAACCTTACATTTCAGTACGCCTCGAATATAATCGGACCTTTTGGGAAAGCATGCAAAACCCTTGTTTGCTCTTTTTTCCTTGTTAACTATTTGTTTTTTGTGGAAGCAAAAAGCAAGGTTGAATACGAAATTGAAAATGACAATCGTTTTACAAAAAAGTTGAAACAAGGGATTGCATTTCCCGATCTTGAACACACCATAAAATCTCTACCGTATGAAAAATCTCTTTTTTTCCTCCGTTTTCCTTTTTTTTACCGTATTTTCTTCGACATCTGCCCAGGATATTGAATTGCCACGAGTGAGTCCTAAGGCATCTGTTTCGTATACGATAGGGATGACTGAAGTGTCCATGCATTATAGCTCGCCAGCAGTCAAAGAGAGATTGATTTGGGGAGGGGTAGTGCCATATGATAAAATCTGGCGCGGCGGTGCCAATGAAGCAACTACACTAGAATTCAGTACGGATGTTAATATTGAAGGTCAAACCTTACGCGCTGGGAAATATGCGCTGTTTTTCATCCCTGGTGAAAAAGAGTGGACAGTTATTTTAAATAAAAATGCTAATCAATGGGGCGCCGACAAGTATGATGAGTCACTCGATGCGGTCCGTTTTACGGTTGAACCTAAGATGAACGAAGGTCCACAAGAAAGATTGATTTATACGATCCATGACATGAAAATGGATATGGGTTATATCAAATTGTCATGGGATAAAATGCGGCTATATCTAAGATTCAAAGTCGATGTGATGGAGCAAGCTATGGCTAATATTATAGCAGCACTCGGTAAAACACCCGAAGAAAAGAAATGGGTCATCTATTCAGAAGGAGCTCAATTTCTGATTGATGCCAATGGCAATATGGACCAGGCACTGGAATGGGCTACGTTGTCAACCGATCAATACAGCCATAGTAGTAACTGGTATGTCCGCGCAAAGGTAGAAGCCAAGAAAGGTGATATGGCTGCTGCTGTTGCAAGCGGTACAAAATGCGCTGAGCTGGGCCTCGCAAGTGATACAGACAATTATTACGACGAGAATAAAGCAGAAATCAATAATGCTATCCAGGGCTGGGCTGCTAAGATGAATTAGACCATTTTGAAAATCAATAAAAAAAAAGAGCGCTGTTCGCAGCGCTCTTTTTTTATATCTCGTTCAATCGTTGAAATGTAATAATCAAATTTCTCTGGTTATTCCGGATTAGCCGTGCCATTGACATCCCCTTTTTTAACCGCGAAAAATGTTGGCTGTCGCACGCCGTCAAGAATATCTTGCAGCAGAATGGTATAGCTTTGAATCGATGGTGGATGTTGCGTGGGTACCCCAAAATCAGTATCCGCCGGGACGGTAATCCATGATTGCTGATCGGGAAAATTTTGTGTAATACCTAACAACAGCTTAAGTATTGCCACAATATCAAGAGCAGAAATGGTGCCGGATCCATTCGCATCCGAAGCTAGCCTGGCCAGTGGGTCGGTCAGTGGTTCTATGATTAACAGATGTTTTTGAAGACGTATCAGATCAATCGCATTGACTCCGTTTGTGGGATCTCCTTCTTTGATAACTTTAAGCTGCCATCCCGGCTGAACTTCACTCAGCAAAATCTCAAGATTAAAGTTGCCGTTGACATCAGTTGTATCCTGCTTTAGGACGGTGTTGTTTAAATCTATCACTTGAACAAAGGCACTTCCTACACCTCCACTGCCCTGTAAATATTGGACGAGGCCATTGACCTCAACAGGTATTTCGCCCTGATTGGGTTTTACTGCACCGGTTGCAGTAATGGCCAGATCAATCGCATCAATGGTCGCCTGATTGTTTGGACCTGCAACATCATATTGAACCGTTCCATCAGGTGCTATCACGACAAATGTGGGGGTGCCTGACCATGGGCCGAATGAACCGTTTTTATATGGTTGGACGGCATCCAGACTTCCTCCGTCTCTGCTGATCGCAGGGAAAGTTTCATTATAATTGGCATGATATGCGGCGACCAATGGATTGGTATCAGCATTTTTATCTGTCATGACAAAAAATTCTACATCATGATCCCCTGCTCCCCATTCCTGGTAAAATGGTTCCATCAGCGGAGCTATCGAATTACAAGGTGGGCATGTAGTATAAAATACTTCGAGAAGTACTGTTTTGCCCTGGTCAAGGTAATCAGCATATAAGTGATGTAATTGACCAACAATATCAGTGACTGTAAAATCCGGTGCCACGGAAGGAGGCGGAGGTTTTACCGCACCTGTGGACGAAATGGCTGCGTCCAGTGAATCAATAGTTGCCTCATGCGTAGTTCCTTTAACATCGTATTGAACGGTGCCATCAGGTGCTATTACCATAAAGGTTGGCGCAGCAACCCATGGACCAAATGTACCGTCTTTGTATGGTTGGACGGCAGCAACACTTCCACCGGTATTGCTGATGCCGTAAAAACTATGATCATATTCTTCCTGAAAAGCAAAAACCAATGGATTTGTATCCCCATTCTGATCAGACATTTCAAAAAAGACGACATCGCTGTCCCCTCCGCCCCATTCTTCATTTAAAGGCTGTAACAGAGGAGCAATGGAATTGCATGGGGAGCAAGTTGTGTTAAAAACCTCAAGCACCACAGTTTTTCCCTGGTCAAGATAATCGGCATAAAGATGATGCATTCGAGCATCTGTATCAGTGACTGTAAAATCAGGTGCAGTAGGTATCTGTCCCGGTTTTAGCGCACCGGTTGCAGCTATGGCATCATCAAGGGCATTGATGGTAGCCTGGTTGCCAGAACCGCTTACACCATACTGCACTGTACCATTCGGGGCTATGACCACAAAAGTGGGTGTGCCTAGCCAAGGACCAAATTGACCGCTTTTATAAGGCTGCACAGCCTCTAAGCTACCACCTTGCATACTGATCGCTGGGAATGTCTCTCCATAAGAATCGGCATACGCTTCGACCAGGCTATTGACATCAAAGGATTTGTCGGTCATCTCAAAAAACTCCACATCGTTCTGACCGGCACCCCATTCCTGGTAAAATGGCTCCATCAACGGTGCTATCGAATTGCAAGGTGGACATGTGGTAAAGAAGATTTTAATCATCACCGTTTTGCCCTGATTAAGGTAACCGGCATAAAGTTGATGGGCCTGGCCATCTGTGTCTGTCACATTAAAATCCGGGGCTAACTGAGCACTGAGGCTGAGACTTGTAAAGTAGATTGCGAAAGCGGATACGATATTTCTCATCATACAAGTGTTTAAATAATTTTAAAGAATTGAATTTGCCTGGTTTTACTTTATTGTTTCACAAACAAATAGGATGCAACTATGCGGGTGGTGAGATCCTGAACATGCAATATCCATGTGCCTTGTGTTAATCCATCTACATTCAATCGCACTGGGTCACCACTGCCAATTGGAAAGCGAGCACTGGTATATTTTTGTCCTGTTACACTTACTATTGAAACATTCAGATTAGTTGAGCTCCCCTGGTAATTCAGGATTATAATGTCATCAATAATATTGGATTCAAGTGTCAAAGGAAGCTTGGTTTCAGGATGCGCTGTGGCTGTATTCAGACCTGTTGCTCCGGTTGCTTCAATAGCTTCATCCAAGGCATCAATGGTCGCCTGATGATTTGGACCAAAGACATCATAATTGACAGTCCTATCTGGAGCGATGACTACAAAAGTTGGTGTGCCTGTATACTGACCAAACATATTCGTCTTATAGGGTGCTACGGCAGCTACACTACCACCTTGACCTCCAACTGCAGGAAAGGTTGTGTTGTGGCTGGCTTTATAGCCATTGATTTTTGTGTCGGAATCGGACTGTAAAACACTCAGTTCAATAAATTGCACATCAGCGAATCCGGCACCCCATTTTTGATACAAAGGTTCCATAAACGGAGCAATCGCGTTGCAGGGGGGGCAATCGACAAAAAATACTTTTAGGAGAATCGTTTTGCCTTGATCGAGATAATCAGCATACAGTTGATGAGTATTACCCCAGGAATCAGTTACGGCAAAATCGGGAGCAGTCTGCGCTGAAGACGAAAATTGGAACGCACTAAAAACTAAAAAGAGAATCGTTTTAAAACGTATCATAAGATATAATTTTTCAAATAAGAAGAGGAGAGAAAACCCATATTTGGGTCAAGGTTGGCAGGTTAAAGTTAAAACTTATTTGAGATCAATTGTTTAAGTAGTTACATTTTAGATCAGATATGAGCTTTGGGCTTAAAAGTATCTTTGCAGGATGAGCAATATGGAAAGGGGTATAGTTGAAGTCATTGATGCCGGGTTGATTCCTTACAAGGAAGCCTGGGATCTGCAGACTTCGCTCCACCGACGGTTGGTTGATAATAAACGGGCCGGCTACCCTGATCCTCAACACCATTATTTCATTTTATGTGAGCATCCACCGGTTTTTACCCTTGGTAAAAGTGGGTCAGAGGATCATCTCAAGATCAATACGCAGGAAAGGAAAGATCACCAGATAGAATATTTTAAGATCAATCGGGGAGGGGATATCACCTTTCACGGACCTGGCCAATTGGTTGGTTATCCTATTCTGGATCTTGACCTGATATTTACGGATGTCCACAGATATGTCCGTAGTCTTGAAGAAGTCATCATCAGGGTATTGCAGAATTTAGGGATCAATGGCTCCAGAAGTGGCAGATACACAGGAGTTTGGATAAATAATGATCTTGTGGCAGATGAGTCCAGGAAAATTTGTGCTATAGGGGTTCACTTGAGCCGATGGGTGACGATGCATGGTTTTGCATTCAATGTGAATACGAATTTGTCCTATTTTGATCACATCATTCCATGTGGGATCACTGATCCCAATAAAAGTGTGTGTTCTGTTAGGAGTCTATTGGGGAAAGATGTAGATTTGCAAGATATTAAAAGGCAAGTAACCGCTGAATTTGGCGCGGTATTTGACCTTGAGACAAGGCCCTCACCTTTTGATAGGATTAAACAATTCACGCTTCAAAATCTGTAAAGATGAACGCCATTAAATTCTTTTTTATCCTTATTGCGGTGCTCTTCACGTCTGCTTTGAAAAGTCAGGCTGTTATTAATCCTGATATCAAGTCTTCCCTTGATGCTTTTATTGATTACTCCAATCAACAGAATTGGGATAAAGCCTTTGGATTATTATACCCAAAATTGTTTAACAAAGTACCTAAGCAGGACCTTGTTGATCTGATGGTAGGGATGGAATCTGATGGCCTCTCTCTCAAAATGTCAAATACAAGGATTACATCAACATCAGTCCCTGTAGAAGAAGGCAATGAAACATTTGTCCGAGTTGAATATGAATCTGATATGGATGTGGTGGTTGAAACAGGCGGGATATATGACCATCCGAAAGCTATTCTGGCCATGGAACAGCAATTTAATGGAACATATGGTGATTCCAATGTCAGGTGGTCTGAGGATTCAAAGAAATACCAGGTGATCGCCAATAAAGCAATGATGGCCATAAAGACCGGAAATGAGAGCTGGAAGTTGGTGGAAATCAATATGGATCAGCCAGCACTTATGGAGTACCTCTTCTCTCCCAGCATCATGGCCGCGCTTGTACGTATAGAGTAGAACTCATTTTTCACCAGTAAGCCACTAATGAATAAATCTGAACCACGTCCGGTAGACTTTAGCCGGACGATGATGACTGAATTGGTCATGCCCAATGATACCAATCCTTTGGGGCATCTCATGGGTGGAAACCTGATGCGCTGGATGGATATCGCAGGTGGTATATGTGCTGCCCGCCACTGTGGAGCACATGCCGTGACCGCTTCTGTGGATAATGTATCTTTTGCAAAGCCCATACATCTCGGAGACGTGATCACCATCAACGCTTGTGTCACAAGGGCCTTTACCACTTCAGTGGAGATATACCTTGAAGTATTCACTACATCATCCTTTGGTACTGACCTCGAAAAATCCAATCATGCCTATATGACATTTGTTGCTCTCGACTCAAGGACGTCAAGGCCAAAGGAGGTACCTCAGGTGATACCTGAGACAGAGGAAGAGCATGCCCTTTTCAAAGGAGCAGCGAGAAGAAGAGAAGTCAGGCTTGTCCTTGCAGGACGACTTAAACCAGAAGATGCGGTTGGATTGAAAGCGCTATTTGCCGAATTGGAAGCAACTTCTGAGAAATAATCATCATGGTAGTCCGTAGTTTAAAATCTGTGCTGAAGACGATTCTATCGAGGTATCAGACACTACAACTGGAATATCCGGTGAAGATGGTTCCGCGATACGGTTATGGTAAGCCACCACATTCCAGGCTTTTGGCCATTATCGATCAAAACAGGAATGTATACAAAGAATGGCTCCACAAAGCATTGCTTTTTAGTGATCAATTTGTAGGATGGCCTGAATATGTAGAAGCCGTGACCTCATCAGATCCAGCCTGGAATAATGGATTTCTTCCAGGTCTCGATATGGTAATGTTGTACACTTTTGTTGCAGAAGGGAGACCGGCAACCTATGTTGAAATAGGCTCAGGTAATTCCACGAAGGTGGCTGCCAGGGCCAAAAAGGATCATCAACTACCGACCCAAATTATTTCTTTTGATCCTGCGCCCAGGGCTGAAATAGATCAATTATCAGATACAATCATCAGAATGCCTTTTGAAAACGCTGATCTAAAGCTGTTTTCAGTCCTCAAAAGCGGGGACATCATCTTTGTCGACAATTCACACAGGATTTTCCCAAATTCTGATGCTACTGTTTTTTTTATGGATGTCTTGCCTTTGCTCGCGCCCGGTGTGCTCGTGCATGTCCATGATGTATACCTACCTTATGATTACCCGCAGGAATTTTGTGACAGGTATTATTCGGAACAATATATGCTTGCCGCTTTTTTGATGGCTAACCCACAGAAGTATAAAACCATCATGCCTAATTATTTTGTTTCTGAGGACTTCGAACTTAAAAACATTCTTACCCCTTTATGGAATCAGACCAAAATGCCCGTTGTTGAAAGGCATGGCGGATCGTTCTGGATTCAGATCGGGGAATAATAAAATAGTACGGAAAGAAACGTCGGGTGCGTCGATAGTTATCTTAAGAGGATCACATCACCTTTCACTAATTCTGAACGTCCGTCCGGATACCTCAGGGTTGCAGTATATACATAGGTATCAGAGGCAGCAGGTTCACTTTTCCATGTCCCATCCCATCCGGTTAGTGTGTCTTCCGGGGCTTCGTAAACCATTTGGCCCCATCTATTGAAAATCAGAAATTTCTCCAGGACTATATTGCCAGTGATGATGATACGGAAGTTATCATTGATCTCATCACCGTTATCTGGCGTGAACGCATTTGGAATCAAATAACTTGGAGGAACGGTAGGAAAGGAGATGGTATCAATTTGTTCACACCCGAGGCTGTTGATAAATTTGGCCTCTACAAAATTGATTTCCTCTTCGGCATTGAATTCAATCGTGCTTCCGGTGGCAGCAATAGCAACTCCATTGATAGTCCACATGACATTGCCGGTATTTTGTGGAGTGGTCGACAGCACGGCCATCACGGTGGTTCCCTGACCAATAGGGGTGGAGTTAAAGTCCGGAATAATAACGAGATCAGAATTATCACCGCCATAAATAGATACAGTGACAATTCCTGAAACTCTACAGATATCCGGATCAGATGAATCAGCAAAAAACCGGAGTTGCCCGGTCGAATTGACTGTGACAACGGGGAATGGACAATTTGAACAGCTAAGACTTAAATCACCACTAAACACATCCCATACCACATTGGTAAACTCTAAGTTACCTGTAGAAACAGTTACTGTGCCACCCCGACAGGCCGTAAAATCAGGTCCGTCAACCTGTGGTTGATCACCTTCTGCAAAATCAAAACTTCCTTCCGCTCCACAAAAATTCACATTGGTGGTATTTGCTGTGAGTACGATACTGACTGCACCTGCCCCATTGATGGTGACAACAGGATTCGGACAATTAGTACAACTTAGTGAGGCATTGCCTGAGTCAACACTCCAATTAAAATCTGACAGGCCGGTAGGATCTGTTATAGTCAGAGGTACCATGTCACCAGGGCATACAATATTGTCTCCACTGATTACTATAGGTTGCAGTTCTTGACTCGGGATAATCTGGATAAAACCTTGCGCACCGCAGAAATTAGGATTAGTCGTATTAGCGGTCAGTAATATATTTACTGCACCCACGCCGTTGATGGTGACAATAGGGTCAGGACAATTCGTACAACTCAGTGACCCATCTCCAGCAACGATAGCCCATTCAAAGCCAGACAAACCATCAGGATTAGTGATTGTCAGCGGTACCATTTCACCAATACAGACAACATCGTCACCGACGATTACGATCTGCTGAAAAGGTGGTATTTGAATCGGTAATGAAGCGCCTACAGGACATTCCAATATCATTCCGGAAAACTGGTAAACAATCGTAGAACCAGGAATGCCCATGACAGTTACTTTTGGATTAAGGCACTTATCACAGCTAAGACCTTCAGTGGGTGTCCATTCCGGTTCAGTAACCTGGGTAGAAAGTATGGAAACATTAAACATTTCACCCGGGCAAAGAATAGTATCCGTTACAGAAATGGGCACTGAAGAGGGGATTACATTGATCAGTATTGAATCCTTAGATGCACAGGCGTTATTTGTATTCTCACGGATGTATAGGGTCGTATCCTGTAATTCAAGTGCAGCATTGAGTATGGTGAGATCCGTTTTAAATGTCCCATTGTCCGGTATCCATTGAAATTCAATATCAGGAAAATCAAGTGAATCATACGACGGCGAGAATAAGGCAACGATTTCACCAGCGCAATAATAAGCCTTGAGTGGAGCTATATCAATGTGTTGATCTTCAGGCAAGGAATCGACTCGGACCACAACGGTGTCTGAAGCTATACAAAAGCCCAGATCTGATTGAAGGATATACGTCGTTGTAATGGTGGGATTAGCAATCGGGGTTAGCACCAATGGATCACTAAGTGTAGAATCAGAAGGAATCCATGTGAAAGTTGTGGCAAGGCCATCAAGTCGACCAGGTAATGGAATCCCTTGACCATCTATACAGATGTAAAAGGTATCCGGGCCAAGAATTTCTGCAATAGCCAGATCTAGGTAAATGCTATCCTTAGCTCCGCATGTATCACTTCCAACAGTTGCATAATACCAACCTGAAAGAAAAGGTCTTACGGTCACTGCAGCACCTACTGGATTGTCAAAAGAGAATGTTGGCGACCAATTAATTTCAGCAGTTGATGAGGCTGTGAGTTGCAGCGGGGCATACCGGCACCATTGTATGGTGTCAGTCGGGGAAAGGATTTCTACATCGTATTCATCTGTTATCGCAGATGTAACATTGATCGTACCTGACTCAACGCCGGCTAGGTAGGCTATTTCCCAAGCAAGGCTTTCAAGGCCTTCAGGAAGGCCATCATCAAAGACAGTGATAGGAATGACGACAACAGTATCTGTTGGAAGCATTTCAAGCGGAAATACACCAGGAGGGAAAGCATAATCGATTCCGACCTGCGCATCACCTAAATCGCTGATGACGATAAAGGTAGATTCCGGATTGTCTTCTCCTCGCTCTAAGACAAGAGCGTAGGGGCCTCCGCAGCGTTCAGACAATATTCCAGCATTAGCCGGAGTACTCAGAGAGGCTGTGAGATATGTTTGCGCCTGCAAACCGGTCAATGCCCCAAAAAAGAGGATTGAAATCAAAGTACTAAATAGGGGATGTTTTGCCATTGTGTCATCTATCAGATAAAACCATTTCTAGGTACGGTAAAAATAATCTTTTTTGGATACCTCTATGACCTGTTTAGTCAGAATGACAGCCAGACAACATCTTTTTTACCTCTGGCACCTGTACGGTTTGAGGGTTAAACGCATATTTGGCCCCCAGAAAATTGATCAGGTTGGTCAATTCAACTTCATTTAACTTGTTATTTGGGGGCATTTGCTGGCCTGTGTGCAAATTGACAGGCAATCCATTTCTGATCAGGCAGATTAGTTTTTCAGGGTCCGAAAGTGTTAATCTGGAAGAGTCAAGTGGGGGAATCAGTTTGCCAAGGCCACTTCCATCTTCCATATGGCAGTTCTCACAGTGGTATTTGTATATGATTTCACCCTGGGTATATGGGTTAGACTGACATCCTCCAATGGAAAGATAAATGCTTAATGAAACCCAACCGGTTAAAAATGCGAAGACCTGCAAAATAGAGAATTGGTTATTTTTTGGGCGCGATTTGGCTACTGGTATTCATCCTTCAATAATTTATCCACGGTATCGAAGAATGCAGTCACCGATTCAGGGTCTGTCCCTTCGCAAAATCCCCTGACTCTTCTTGTTTTGTCCACCATGATGATCCGGCCACTATGGTCAAATCCTGCCGGGGCCAAAGGATCTTCAACCACACTCACAAAATATTGGTCAGCAAGAAAGAATATGGAATCCTTCTCACCGGTTACAAATTTCCATTTTTCAGTGTCAACCCCAAGATTATGGGCATACCTGTTCAATACGGATACTGAATCGTTTCGCTGATCGATGGTGTGTGATATAAATATTACCCGATCATCGTCTTTATAGCGGTCATACAGGCGCAACATCTGTTTTTTGACCTTGGGACATATACTTGGGCAGGACGTAAAGAAAAAATCTGACAGGATGATTTTGTCATTAAGTGAAGTGATCTTGAAAACCTGGCTGTCTTGGTCGATTAGGGAAACTGCTGGAACAGTATGAAAAAGGGTATCAGATCCTTTGACTTCTATATTTCCAAGATACGGCAACCGTGTAGGCTCTTCCGAGCAACCTGCCAATAGCAGGATGAGCATAGCTGCTACTCCTGTAACAGAAAGAATATTCATATCGAATGCGTTTATTTGTTTTTATAAGCAGCTAGCCAGGCCTGCGCTTTTTCAATACTGGACAGCATGTCCTCTTTCACTTTAGTGACGATTACCATTTCCTTTTCATAAAACGATTTTAGCTGATCTTCTTTCAGGGTAGCTTTCTGATCACTATAGGCTTTCATCCAATCCCACATCCCTTGTTCAGCCAGCTTCAAAGAACCCATGACCTGTTCTAGTCCATCAGGGGATTCAAGTTTGCCTTCAGGGGTTTCTTTGATGCCCGCTTTGATTGCCCGCAGTTGCGCGGTGATATCAGTGATATCTTTCATTTTAGGCATCACCTCATCATGGATGGCTAAAACCTTGTCCTCAAGCATTTTAAGCTCGTTTGATGGACTATCACCTGAGGTTGAATCTGTTGATGCATCAGGCTTGCATGCCAAAACAGAAAAACAACAAAATATCATTAATAGTAAAACTCTCATTTAAGTAATTTGTTTTTTTGAAATGCAAAGATACAGTGTAACCGGTCATTGCGAAATCAGGTTACTTTTACCTCCCAGTTTATGAGTAGTTCAATTCTTTGGTTTCGACAGGATCTCCGATTGCATGATAATGAAGCATTGCTGGAAGCTTTAAGAAATGCTGATGAACTCATCCCTGTATACATATTTGATATTAAGCCCAAACGAATAAGCGTATCACGTCTTCGTTTTTTGATAGAGAGTGTCATTGATCTCAGACATCAGCTAAGATCCTTTGGATCGGACCTTATTATTCGATCAGGTAAACCGGATGAAATTCTTTATCAACTCGCCCTTGATACCAAAAGCCAATTGGTGTATTGTAATCGTGAAAGGACACGTGAAGAAGTAGATGTTCAGGACAGGCTCGAACAAAAACTCTGGAGCATAGGTCGCGAACTCAGGTATACCAGGGGCAAGATGCTTTTTTATACTGCTGATCTTCCTTTTCCAATCACGCATTGCCCTGATTCCTATATAAATTTCAAAAAGGAAGTTGAATCAATTATACCAATTCGTTTGCCACTCGAGGTTCCTGATGAAATACCTGGATTTACAATGGATATAGATCCCGGCCAGATCCCCCAGATAAAGGATTTTCTGTCAGTAACCGGAGAAGATGTTAAAGTATGCTTTTCAGGTGGTGAGACAGAAGGCTTAGAAATATTGGATAACCTGAATTTACCATCAAAATCAGGTGCAGTTTTCAGTGATGGTAAAATGCTTTCTCCTTGGATTTCAATGGGCTGTTTATCTCCTAAGAAAGTGTATCATATTTCGTTTAGTGTGCGATCAGGTGGGGAAGAGATCAGGCAACATCTTCTCTATAGGGATTACCTACGGCTGATAGGAAAAAAATATGGAGATCAGATTTTTTACGCTTCAGGTACCAAAGGAGTTAAACCTGTATTTAAATCTAATAATGAGGTGTTTAACCTTTGGAAATCTGGAAGTACCGGAGTTTCCATCGTTGATGCTGCAATGCATCATTTAAATCGGACTGGATGGATTCCGGATGTGATGAGGAAAACAGTAGCAAGCTATTTGATCAAAGTACTTAAACTCGATTGGCGACTTGGAGCTGCCTATTTTGAATCTACTTTGATCGATTACGATCCTTGCAGTAATTGGGTCTCTTGGCTCAATCTCGCAGGCGTAGGCCCAGACAGCAGAGATGATCGGGTCATTCATTATGATCTTGTAGGGAAAAAATTGGATCCCGACGGCTCATATGTCCGCATGTGGACCAGTTGATTTCAGATTTTACATTTTGATGCTAATCCCCTAACCTTCTAACCTCTTAAGGCCTCTTAAGCCTTCATCCTCTTCCGCCTCTTCATCCTCTTCTGCCTCTTAAGCCTTCATCCTCTTCCGCCTCTTCATCCTCTTCTGCCTCTTAAGCCTTCATCCTCTTCCGCCTCTTCATCCTCTTTAGCCTTTTAAGCCTTCAGCCTTTTAAGCCTTCAGCCTTTTAACCCTCTAACCTTCTAGGCTCTCTTTCAGAACTCCATCTTTCATCTCATAAATTTCATCACTTAACGCAGCCAGATCCGTGTTATGTGTCACGATGACCAGGCTCTTGCCCATCTCAGTAGTGATACTTCTCAATAGTTGATGCACCTGGATAGATGTTTCAGTATCGAGATTGCCTGAAGGTTCGTCGGCCAGAAT
>JBBRDL010000025.1:0-33653 GCA_038203965.1 Chitinophagales bacterium
TTTCTGGAGCTTGAGCTGCTCGGCAGTGACTTCTCTGAGCATAGGTTGAGGTTGGTTGTGGGCCATAAAAAGCCCAATAAGTTGCTTGGTAACCGGAGCTCAAAGATAGTTTATTGGGGGGAAAAAGGCGAATTAGGAGGCGAAGACTAAGGTAGAGCCGAAGGTTAAGACTAAGGCTGAGGCTGAGGGAAAGGCTGAGGAAAAGGCTGAGGGAAATGAAAATTGAAGTGGTTTTACAAAGATAATTGCATTATTTTTATACTATGTATTGTGTTGTTTTTTAATTATTTACTGCCATAAACGCACGATTTATACCGCCTGATTCATCCCTTTCCATTATAACTGAGCCATCGATGTACAACCAAATACTATACACAATTGCCTCAGCCTTAGCCTTAGCCTCGGCCTCTTTTTTTCCAGAAATTAATAATTCGTTAATAAACCCCTTGATAATCAGAAATATGTATCTTTGCGGCCTAATTTAATCACTTATATTTATTACAATGAACAAAGGAATTGTCAAATTTTTTAATGAATCCAAAGGATTCGGATTCATTAAAGACGAGTCTACCGGCAAAGAGTACTTCGTACACGTCAGTGGACTGACCGAAAAAGTCAAAGAAAACGATGAAGTTACATTTGAACTTATCGAAGGAAGAAAAGGACTTAATGCCGTTAATGTGAGAAGAGCATAATCACAGCATAGTTTAATTCTTAAGACCAAGGAGCCTCGCGAAAGCGGGGCTTTTTTTTTGGCAACTTTCACGTTGCCAGAAAAAGTGTTATTTTTTTAATTGCTAAAAAAGTGAAAAACTCGCTTATGCATTGAAGCATTTATTTGGCTTCCTGTTTTGCTGTCCCGCCTATTGGTATTTCAATTGCGCCTATTTCTGGCTTTATGGCCAGAAATAGGCCGTACTGGCTGCTCAGACAGTTTCGTGTCACAGGATGATGCCCTATTTTGAAAACGATTCAGCCTGGAAAGATCATTAGCAAGTCCCCTTCAGGGGATTTAGGGGCAAAACGGATCACCGCGTACCGAAAATCAAAAAAACTCAGTCGGGGTAGAATCAAGTTAGCCGTTTTCAACGGCAGGGAAAATCTGTATCCACTTCAATAATACGATAAACGGAGTCCAAAAAACTCGACAGCACCGTTTTGCCTGACCGATAAATCCTCCTGAAATATCTTCGTCAGTGCATAATCAAATACCGGATTGATCGCTAACTTCCCGTTTCCAACCTGCCACTCGTAGCCAATTCCTGTAGTAAGTAATGTCCAGAAGGAATTGAACTCAAATAAAAAAGAATCGATGTCCTGTTCGTGACGAGGGTTACCGCTCTCGACTAAATGCACTGTACCTGCTGTGTGAAGAAGATATTGAAAACGAAATCCACCTGTAATGAAAAAATGATTAACACTTTCCACCTTCCCCAACTTTATCTTCGCTTCCACAGGGAGTCCTATAAAATATTGGTTAAGATCATAACTCCAGTAAGACTTATATGGCAAAGCCATCCCATTGTGCACATCATCTGGAAATTGTGGTGAGTAGTCTCTATAATTTATTTTTGATTGCAGAAAACTCAGACCGGTTTTCAATTGCAAAGCCGGACTCAAATCATAATACAAATCACCACTCAGGGAAAAACAAAATCTGAACTTATCCCCTTCCACCTGGCTCGATCCCAGCGGCTGAAGACTAAACTGCGGTGTAGCCGAAAAACCTAAATGTGTTCGCTTCAGCCCATCTTGCGAAATAGCAACACCTGCCAGCTGGAGCAATCCAAAAAAACAAATTAGTCTGATACAGCTCATTCGATATTGGTTAAGCAACAAAATAGTAAGTTTACGGGTCATCAGGGCAACAAATTCCTTTAATCAAAAGAGTCATCTAACATCTGAAAGCTGATCGCTGACAGCTACATTAACTGATCGCTTAACTTCCTTAACACTTTTTAAGAAACCTCTTCCCCCATCTTTCCGTCAATCTAATAAGCAAACGAACAACGTCATGAAAAATCTAATCTACCTTTCCCTAAGTCTTAGCCTCAGCCTTAGCCTGATCGCTTGTGCATCTACAGATAAAATGCTGGAACGCGGTGATTATGATGGAGCCTTACGACTTGCAACTAAAAAACTCGCGGGTAAAAATAAAAAGGAAGAATATGTGATCGCCCTTGAAAAGGGATTTGAAAAAATAACCCGTCAGGATATGGCCTCCATCGATTCATGGAGTACATCTAACCGCGCAGAAGACTGGGAATCTATCATCCGGACTGCCCGCAAGATTGAATCCAGACAGGATCTGATAGTACCGTTACTACCCCTGGTCAGTGAGGGTGGATATCGTGCAAAATTCACCTTTGTTCAAACGGATAAAATCATCAATGAAGCCAAAGATAAAGTCGTCAGTCTGTACGAAGTCCGCCTGATCGACTTTGTCAATGCAGGAAGAGCAGGAAATAAATCATCTGCCAGATCTGCTTACGACCTACTTGACCACATTCGATCACTCAATGGTGACTATGTACGTCCTGAACTCAAAGAAGAAATGCGCCAGCTTGGTATCAATCATATCATGGTCTCCCTGGAAAACAATAGCCAGGCTTTTATACCTACTGCTGTTGTAGATGAATTGCTGTCTAATGATTTTTCAAGATCCGGTAGTAATTGGAATCGTTTTTATACATCACCTGTGAATGAATTAACTCCTGACTTTTCAATCAAACTAAAAATAAGGGAAATACTGGTGACCCCGGATGGCGTGCAGGAACGACGTGCGGATTATTCCAAGGAAATAATAGATGGTTGGGAATACGTGCTTGATGCCAAAGGCAATGTCGCTAAAGATTCCCTGGGTAATGATATAAAACGGGATAAGCTCGTGCGCGTCTATGCCACGGTTCTCGAACTGGTGCAAGCTAAAAACGCATTGTTGCGCTCAAGGCTGGAGATTGTCAACGAACGTACCGGTGAGCAGATATGTTCGGAGAATATAGAAGTAGAAGAGATTTTTGGGCATGTGGCCCGCAATATCATCGGTGATGAACGTGCACTTGAACCGAGTATGCGTATCCGCATTCAACCCTTACTGTTTCCATCAGAAAGTGATCTGATCCGCGATGGATTCAGAGGGTTGAAATCTAAGTTTGTGAATGAAGTAAGACACATCAACTTTTCAGCGTCCGGCTTTTAAAAATACTTGCTCTATCCTAAAAATAAAAACGGACAGGTTGCGATCTGTCCGTTTTTATTTTTAGGCACTATTGCATGCTTATCTATTTACAAAGTAAGGCTTACATCCCACCTACTAACTCTCAACCTCACAACTGTGTCCTGCTTCCTATCTTCCCGCCACAAATGCTGTGCATTTGGCGGGATCTTCGCTTCGCGCCGACCTGCTACCTGCTTCCTGTTTCCTGCTGACTCACGCTTCTCCATGATCAAACAACCCACAATAAGCGCCCGCAGGATCTTTAATGATACAAAACCTTGCTTTCTCCCCCATATTCCTTGGACCGTTGACAATTTCACCACCTCCTTTGATGACCTCTGCCATACTCTCATCCAAGTTGCCCACATTGATATACATGATCCATGCCGGTGGTATGCCTACATTCATTCCCTGCGAATGACAAATGCCTGATCTGGCCACATCATCTGCAGGAGAAACCATACAATAATCATTATACTGCCCCATGCTGATGTCCATCGTATTCCATCCCACTACATTTTTATAGAAGTCCCTGATACCATCCGCTTCCGGTACAGTGAGGTCCATCCAGTTGATGGCACTGATTGTTTTATCCATTTCCATATAAACAGCAGTATAAGGATTAATTAAAACTGAATATCAAATTCTATTTCCTTTCCGTCTCTCAGTGCTACCAGCTTTGCTTTATCGCCCTTGTGCAGTGTCCCGAGCGCTTCCATATAGACATAGATGTCTTTAATGTCTTTCCCCGCCAGTTTCATGATCACATCCCCTTTGATCATACCTGCATTGGCCGCCGGTTTTCCTTCTCTCACGCCATCAATACGCATTCCGACGCCATCATAGAGATAATCTGGTAGCACGCCAAGGGTTACTTCCATGGTAGGTGTGGAGGATGGATCCGGATCTTTGGTTTTTGTAAAGGGAAGTTTTTCATTACTATCCATCATTTCTATCATATTGCTGACCATATCTGCTATGATATCCATTCCTTCTGCATTGATCAGATGAACATCATCAGAAGGCTTGTGATAATCTTCATGTGCACCGGTGAAAAAATGGATGGTAGGCATGTCAGTCAGGTAAAAAGATGTATGATCAGAAGGGCCTATACCGGATTCTCCTTGTGTGATGTTCAGGTTGGCTAGATTGGCCGCTTTGATCAGGTCCGGCCATACCGGAGAAGTTCCTGTACCATTGATCGCCATTTTATTTTCATTGAGCCTTCCTACCATATCAAAGTTGAACATAGCTGTCACTTTACTGAGGTCAATGGTTGGGTGGTCGCAATAATAATTTGATCCCCACAATCCATTTTCTTCCCCGGTAATCGCCATAATCAGGAAATTGAACTCCGTTTCGCTCTGCATACGCTGCGCCAGCTCCAGGATCATAGCGACCCCGCTGGCATTATCATCTGCTCCATTGTGAATAGCCGGACCACCTACGTATAAGGAACCAAAAGAGCCATACCCCAGGTGGTCATAATGGGCGCCCAGAATAATCGTATAAGGTGCGCCATGGTCAATATAACCCAGCACATTACGGCCGCTTTTACTGCCCGAATCACCAGGTTTGGCGAATTCAACAGTATGCGGATTAGGATTATTGACAGTCAGTGTCTGAAACCAGGTTCCCCTTTCACCCATTGGCTTCAGGCCGAGTTGGTTAAATCTTTTAGAAATATAGATACCTGCTTTGGTTTCTCCCCTCGAACCAAAGGTTCTTCCTTCGAGCTTGTCATCGGCCAGAAATGTTATGTCTTCAAGCATCTGCTCGGTGTCTGATTGGGTAGCCAACCATTTTGAAGGGCCGCAAGAGAATAAAAGAGTCACAAATCCCAGGAAAAGGGTTTTGGATAAGAGATTGGCAGTAGGTATTAATTCCATGTCGTGAGGTATAAAGCAAAGGCCACCATCGGCCTATATTTGCAAGTCAAAAATACAACGGATGAATCGATCTTCTTTTATCTACAGCCTGTTCATATTTGGAATTATTGCCTGCGGAGCATGTATTAATACCTCTATAGCCCAGAAAAATCTTCCGGTAGCAGATACGCTCAGATATCCGCAGGAAAAACACCTGGCCAATATGCACCAGCTTACTTTCGGTGGAGACAATGCAGAAGCGTATTGGAGCTTCGACAGCAAAAAACTTGTTTTTCAGGCCACCAGAGAAGAATGGAAAGCTTCATGCGACCAGATCTTTGTCATCAATCCCGACAAACCCGGCAAATCAACCACTATCCCTTCACTGGTGTCGACAGGCAAAGGACGTACCACCTGTGCCTATTTTATGCCTGGCAACAAATCTATCCTGTATGCGAGTACGCATATGGGCAATGAGTCTTGTCCTCATGTACCACCACGTCGTGAAGATGGAAAGTATGTATGGCCGATCTATCCGGATTATGATATCTATGTCGCTAATCTAAAAGGGAAGATTAAAAAACAGCTTACCGACAACCCAGGATATGATGCAGAAGCAACGGTTTCTCCAAAAGGTGATAAAATTGTTTTTACAAGTTTGCGCAGCGGTGATCTTGAGCTTTATACAATGAACATTGATGGTTCTGATGTGAAGCAATTGACAAGCGAGCTCGGCTATGATGGTGGTGCGTTTTTCTCCCCTGATGGAAGTAAAATTATCTTTCGTTCATCGCGTCCTAAAACACCTGAAGAAATCGCAGAATATAAAAGTTTCCTGGCTGAAGGTCTTGTCGCCCCCACCAACATGGAACTATACATTATAAATACGGATGGCAGTGGTCTACGACAACTGACCAAACTGGGAAAGGCGAACTGGGCACCCTTCTTCCATCCCGATGGAAAGAAAATCATATTCTCTTCCAATCATGCGGCTCCACGAGGTTATCAATTTAACTTGTATATGATTAACCTTGATGGCACAGGACTTGAGCAGATCACCTTCGATAAGACCTTTGATTCATTCCCAATGTTCAGTCCGGATGGCAAACGAATATCTTTCTCCTCTAACCGCCATAATGGTGGAACGAGATCAACTAACTTATTTGTTGCAGACTGGGTCGATTAAAGCAGATACCAGACGTCAGAAATCAGAAATCAGACGTCAGACGTCAGATACCAGACACTCACAACTCACAACTCACAACTCATTTTTCACTTTTCTTTTATGTCCGCACCAAAATGGATTGAAAAACTGCAAAATCGATGGCATGTCAAATCGACTACGCAAGTTATCATTATTCTGATCGTTTTTGCTTGCACTGGTTTTACCATCATGTTTATCAAACCTGTCATCACCGAATTGATTTTCCATGAAGGGCATCCGATATGGTTTTCAATATTGTATTGGGTATTGATATTTCCGATCTACAATCTGTTCCTGCTTTTCTATGGTTTTTTGTTTGGCCAGTTCAAATTCTTCTGGGAGTTTGAAAAGAAATTTTTTAACCGATTTAGGAAAAGGAAAAAGGAGTAGCGATAACAGAAAAATCAAAGTTGGGCGTCCGTACGGACGTCCGCGGGAGACAGTTCAAAAGAAACAATTCCGGGATATATATATCTACGCCGTTTTTAACAGCAGAGAAAAATCATTCCGATTTCAACATGGAATACTTTGATTCCGCTCAGCACCAGTAGCCCTCAAGGAAGGGAAAAGTGGGAAGGGAAGATGTTAAATAACAGATCATTCTTTTCATTCTTCCTTTTAACCCACTAAATGGTAGGTCGCGACTTTTCGAAATGATGTCTCTATTCCCCCTTTACCTCCTAAATGGTATGGGGTGAAATTTCGAGATGATATCCCTGTACCCCCTTTACCCCCTAAATGGGGGTACCTATCATCGAAATGATTTTTTTTGGCCATCTGTTTGCAGGCATATGATAAATTTAGTGCATTCATTGTTTGCATACGGCTGCAATAGATAAACATTTGAGTAGGTGCCCCCATTTAGGGGGCAATGGGGGAAAAAAGTGGACTTCCAGCCAACGCATTGACGAATCCTTTGCAAGGATTCAGGAATACGGCGGGATAAACTTCTCGTCCCGCTTCGGGCCAAAAAAAAAGCAGTCTTTTGGACTGCTTTTTTTGTGCCGAAGGGGGGACTCGAACCCCCATGTCCTTACGAACACACGCCCCTGAAACGTGCGTGTCTACCAATTCCACCACTTCGGCAATAACGCAGCATATGCTGCAGAACTATTTTTTAAAGGGATAAGCTGGCAAAGCCAGCTTATCCCTTTAAAAATCTTGATCAAAAGTGAGCCACATGATTGAAATATCAGAGCATATATAAATCACCTACCCAAAACCATCACTTTTCATTCTTCACTTTTCATTCTTCACTTTTATTGTACCAGAGGCGGGACTCCCCGCCGCATTTTAGTCACGTCTTTCAGACATTTCTAAAATGGCGGGATAAACTTCTCGTCCCTTTCTGTCACTGCGTACCAGAGGCGGGACTCGAACCCGCACATCCTTGCGAACGCTGGATTTTGAGTCCAGTGCGTCTACCAATTCCGCCACTCTGGCATTACTTTGCTTAAACCTCTCTTCTGAGGGACTGCAAATTTAAACTTTTTTTGAATCCATACGAGCTTTCAACCCACTGATACCTGATGGCTGATAGCTCCTGCTTACTTGCCAAACAACCTCATGATATCCAACCCATTAGCTAAGATCAATAAACCAAGCACGATAGCAAAGCCAACATAAGTGGAATACTCCATAAACTTATCACTCGGCTTTCTTCCTGTGGCCACTTCATATAAAAGGAACATCACGTGACCACCATCAAGCGCGGGGATCGGCAGGAGGTTCATGATGGCGAGGATAAATGATAGGATTCCGGTAATTCGCCAAAAGGATTCCCAATCCCATGAGGTGGAAAACAGTTTGGTGATCGTGATAAATCCACCAAGACTGTCCTTGGCCTTCACATTGCCTCTGAATAGCTGAGCAATTCCTTTAAACCAATCACCCATAAAGGCAAGACCTTCGGTAACCCCTCCAGGAATAGCACGAGCCAGTGTATAGTCTTCACGTCCGGTCCAGCCAAATTCAACCGGACCCTTTAGGCCTACACCGATCTTACCATTTTCATCTACGACTACACGCGTTTCCAATTGTTGGCCCTCCCTCGTATACCCAAGTCTGATCGTTTCTCCTTTTGTTTTACGCAATGCTTTGACAACCTCATGCTGATAAAGTGCCGGAATATTATTGACATAGACTATCTGATCATCTTTTTGCAAACCAGCTTTTGATGCATTTCCTCCATCGGTCACTGAACCCACAACGAAAGGAATCCTGGGACCTATGACACTATAATCTTTATAATCATTGGAGGACAGTACCTGAACAAATTTCGGATCAACACTGATCTTTTGTTGTGCACTATCACGGCTAATGATGATTTCCTTTGCATTGTTGAGGACTACTTCTTTCCTTAGCATCGAAGGTGAAAACTGCTCAATTTCCTCTCCACCGATCGAAATAATCTTATCACCATCTCTCAGACCAAGTTCAGTACCGAGTGAATCGACATAGATGCCATACTCCAGCTTATCGTTGACCAGGTATTCCTTTCCGTAGCCCCACAACATCATTCCAAAAATCAGGAAACCGAGGATAAAATTGACCGTCACACCTCCCAGCATGATGATCAGACGCTGCCAGGCTGGCTTGGAACGAAATTCCCATGGTTGAGGCGGAAGCTTCATTTGCTCGATATCCATACTCTCATCCACCATACCGGCTATTTTGACATACCCACCAAGAGGGAGCCAACCAATACCATATTCAGTCTCCCCTATCTTCTTTTTGAAAAGAGCAAATTTGACATCAAAAAAGAGGTAGAACTTCTCTACCTTGGTTTTGAACCACTTAGCAGGGACAAAATGGCCCAATTCATGCAACACCACCAATATAGAAAGGCTCAGGATCAACTGAGCAATCATCGTCAATACGCCCATCGGGTAAGATTAATTTTTAAAATCAAGGTTAAGATGAAGATCAAAACGATAGTTTTGGCCCTTATGTTCCAAAACCGAACGGCGAAATTAGGTATTTATGAGCGTTAATTCCCTTCCATGGTCCTACGTACCGCTACTAGAAGAGACCGAATCGAAGGTTTCCCTGACTGGAGATGAGTGGCATCATTGTCATAACGTGCTCCGTATGGAAGAAGGAGATCCGCTGCTACTCTTTAATGGATCAGGCCTTTGCATGGAAGGAATCATCCATATCGCCACCAAAAATGAAGGTCAGGTATCCCTCACCGGCAACGTTACTACATCCTTTCTGGTCAACCGTCCTTATAAACTAACCGTTGCTTTTGCGCCTACCAAAAATATAGACCGAACTGAGTTTGCAGTCGAAAAACTGGTCGAATTGGGGGTAGATGAAATATGTTTTCTTGATTGCTATCACTCTGAACGAACTCATCTCCGGGTCGATCGCATTGAAAAAATAGTGCTGAGCGCAGCCAAACAATCCAGGAAAGTGTTTTTACCATTAGTCAGAGATCTCACATCCCCAACGATGCTGGTGACTAATTTCAAAAGAGAACAACCTGATACCGCCATTTTTTGTTGCCATCTCGACGAATCATCTATATCACTGGCAGAAAATTATTCACCCACACAAGACGTTCTTATACTGGTCGGACCGGAAGGGGGATTCTCAAAGGAAGAAACCGAACAAATTGCAATGAGAGGTGGAAGCATGGTAACGATAGGACCGTACAGGCTGCGCGTAGAGACTGCGGCTATCACAGCATGCACCATGATTCATTTACTTAACGAGTTGAAAAAAAAAACATGATACAATCTATTCTTGCTGCTCTGCTGATCTTAGCACTTCCGCTCAAACAAGATGAACCGGCACTTCGTCTCGCCCTATTGAAATATAATGGTGGTGGTGATTGGTATGCTAACCCAACGGCATTAACAAACCTGGCAGCATTTTGTAACACTGCGTTGGGGACAGATATCAATCCCGATTATGCCACAGTCGAGGTGGGAAGTGCTAACCTTTTTAATTATCCCTGGCTGCATATGACTGGTCACGGCAATGTTGTTTTTTCACCCGCTGAAGCAGAAAACCTGCGCAACTACCTCATCGGTGGCGGCTTTTTACATATTGATGACAATTATGGTATGGATCCATATATCCGCGTCGCCCTTAAACAAGTTTTCCCTGAACTAACGCTGATCGAACTTCCTTTCGAACACGAAATCTATCATCAGCAATTTAAATTCAACAAGGGCTTGCCAAAGATTCATGAACATGATGGCAAAGCTTCTCAAGGGTTTGGTTTATTGTATGAAGGGAGATTGGTGGTTTTTTACACCTATGAAAGTGACCTGGGTGATGGATGGGAAGATCCGGATGTGCATCGTGATCCACCGGATGTAAGGCAAAAAGCGCTGCAGATGGGGGCGAATATTGTGTCTTATGCGTTTAAGAGTTAATACTCCAGATGTCAGACACCAGTTGTCAGATCCGAGGCGTAGCGTAGATCCCGCCCCAACGACCTCTGTCGAGAGCGGCGGGATGCCAGACACCAGACTTGAAAGTTCTGCCGCTAATTTTCGCCAATTATCGCTAATTTGAATCACACGTCACGACGCACATCTCACGTCTCACGTCTCACTTCTCACGCCATGTCTCACGACTCACATTTCATTATTCACTTAAAATATTCTTCGCTCCCGGTGTACTGATATACTTTTTGATATTCAGCCAGAAAGCCATAAAGAGGTAAATCACAAACGGAGAGCCGAAGGTGATAAAGGACAGATAGATAAAATACAGCCTGATGGTAGCCGGATTGATCCGCATCCACTCCCCTACCTGCTGGCATACGCCGAAAGCCGATTTCTCAAGGAAATGTCTCTTGGTATCGAAGGCATCTTCAATGTGGTTTAGTGATTTCATATTTGTGCGGGTTATAGGCTTATGAGCTTAGGTGGTTAAAGGCTTATGTGCTTATGTGGTTATAGGCTTATGTGGTTATAGGCTTATATAGGCTCTGGCTTCCAGTTCTAATATTAACAATTTAATTTATTTATAAGCTCATAAGCAAATAAAGCTTCATAATCTAATAAAGTCTTCAACTTGCAAATTTAACAATCAGGGCAATATCATACACACTTTGCGTGGCCCCATTGATCTTCACTACTTTTGAACGATGATGGAGTTAAAAAATTTTACCCTGGAAGCTAATATTATTGACCTGATCAACAGGAAATTAGGTTTTGGGTCGGTCCAGGTAAAAGACGGCTTGATTTACAAAGTGGAAATGACTGGTCCGGTGAAGGAAAATACTCCCTACCTCATGCCAGGCTTTGTCGATGCGCATATCCATATCGAAAGTTCCATGCTTACACCTCCTGCATTTGCCAGAATGGCTGTCCGACATGGCACTGTAGCGACGGTATCAGATCCGCATGAAATAGCTAATGTATGCGGCATTGAAGGGGTCAGATACATGGTAAAACTCGGAAAAGAATCCGGATTCAAATTTTTCTTCGGCGCACCATCATGCGTGCCTGCCACTGCTTATGAAACAGCCGGGGCAACACTGACCTTGGAGGATATCATCCAGCTATTTGAAGAGAAAAGCGTCTGCTATCTCTCCGAGATGATGAACTATCCCGCAGTACTGACGAGAGACCCACTCGTAATGAACAAAATTGCAGCTGCCCAAAGGTTTGGTTTGCCTGTTGATGGTCATGCCCCGGGGTTGAAAGGTACAGATGCCAAAGCATATGCATCTGCCGGAATCACTACAGATCACGAATGCACTAGTCTGGAGGAAGCTATTGACAAAATAGATGCTGGCATGCGCATCATCATTCGTGAAGGCAGTGCTGCAAAAAATTACAACGCACTACATTCTCTAATAGCAACCCACCCGGAAAAAGTAATGTTTTGTTCGGATGACAAACATCCGGATGACCTGCTCAGAGGACATATCAATCAATTCGTCATCACGTCACTCATTCATGGATACACGCTCATAGATATCCTTCGGATAGCATGCGTCAATCCTGTAGATCATTACAAACTAAATATCGGACTACTTCAGAAAAGCGATCCTGCTGACATGATCCTGGTGGAAAATCTTCAATCATTTAAAATCTTGTCTACATGGATAAAAGGTAATCAGGTCTTTGATGGTCATGAAGTGGTATTACCTCAAGTGTCGATACCAATAATAAATTCATTTTCTATTCATCCAATTAAACCACCGCAATTAAAACTAACTCTTCAGGCGGGTGAAGCCAGATTGATAGTTGCCATCGATGGATCGATAGTTACTGCCTCGGCTTCATGTAAGGTAACCGAAGGTGATTTTGAAAGTGATATGGCCAAGGATATTTTAAAAGTTGTGGTGATCAACAGATACACTGCCGCCGCTCCTGCTATCGCTTTAATACAAGGCTTTGGAATAACAAGAGGTGCAATCGCCTCAAGCGTAGCTCATGATTCGCACAACATCGTGGCCGTTGGAACAAACGACCATGATCTTACCAATTGTATTAACGCAATAATTGAACATAAAGGCGGTGTAGCTGCTTGCGTAAGTGATGCTCAACATATCCTTCCCCTACCCATAGGTGGGTTGATGAGTCCATTAGAGGCAAAACATGTTGGGCAAGCTTACGAACAGATAGATCATTTTGTTAAAAACCATTTGGGATCAACACTTCATTCCCCTTTTATGACTTTGTCATTTATGGCGCTATTGGTGATCCCTTCCTTGAAACTAAGCGATAAAGGATTGTTCGATGGTACTACGTTTCAAATGACCACGATCCAATAAGTTTTCCTTTTTCTCGATTGTTATCTGTTTTTGAAAAAAAAAATCAAAGCATGAAAGTATTAATTATCTTTCGGCGGTTAAGGCCGTAGTATTCCAAAGAGATCCCGAGCTCTGATCAATATTAACTGCACCCGGCTGCCTATTTCTTGAACACATTTTGATGCATTGACCCCGATTGGGGATAGCTCGTGATTTCTCACATTAAATATTTATATTATATGAAAAAACTCATTTATTTACTCCTCCTAAGCCCTATTGTGGCTTTCTCCCAGGCAGCAAGTGACTATCTCATTTTTGAGATTGGCACCTTATCTGTCAGCCCTGCCAATGTCTCCCAGGTTGAAAAGGCCATGGGTGCACACAACAAAAAATACCATGCCTCCGGAGCCAGCGGTGTTCGTGTGTATGTCGTACAAACCGGTAAAAACACTGGCGATTACAAATGGGTGATGGGCCCTGCCCCTTGGTCCGCTCTTGACTCCCGGCCCCAGGATGATGCGCACAACGCAGATTGGGAAGACAACGTAGCCCGAAACCTGGGTGAAGAAGGAAATACCGAATACATACGCTTTGATCCTGCTTTATCCCGTTTTCCAAAAGACTTCACCGTTGATAAATTGTTTGTTCGCTACATCGACGTCGCACGCGGCAAAATGGATGAGCTTAAAGAAACGATGAAAAAAATACATCGGGTGTATGCTGAAAAAATCCCTGGGGAGACCTTTGGGATTTACTACAATGAAATACCAAGCAGCAGTAGTGGAAGGGATGTTACGATAACCTCCTTCTTCGATTCGTACGCCTGGATGGCTCAGGATGACCTGTTTAATGCGAAGTATGATGAAATCTTCGGCAAAGGAAAAGCATTAAAAATGTGGGATGATTGGCAAGAGATTACCCTTGGACAGGAGAACGAAATCTGGGAATACCGCGAAGACCTGAGTGGTTTACCTCCAATGATAAAAGTGGCTGAAAGGCAATAAGATTAATAAATCAATACAAAACGAAGAGCCGGTGGTCAGAAGTGATTTCCGGCTTTTTTATTTCTGTTGAGCCAATTCCCCTACCCTTAAAATGAGGCTTCAGCTAACCTCTTTGTTCTTTTGAACCTATCTTTCCAAAAATGGTTAATACCTTTATCATCGTAAATAACTCATAATCCCTATCATGGCTGAAGATAAAAATCAACCCAACCAACTCAATATCGAACTACCTGAGGAAATTGCTGAAGGTATATATGCCAATCTTGCGATCATCTCCCACTCCCATTCTGAATTTGTAGTGGATTTTATCCGTATGATGCCCAATGTGCCAAAGGCCAAGGTCAAGGCACGTGTCATCCTTACTCCACAACACGCCAAAAGACTGATGAAAGCCCTGGCTGAAAACATTAAAAAATTCGAAAATCAGTTTGGCAAAATTGAGGAGTCAGATCAGAATGTCTCCTTTCCTCCGATGAATTTTAATACCCCGAAGGCGCAGGCGTAAGTGAAAAGTACAAAGTGAGAAGTGAGAAGATAGCAGGTAGGAGTGAGAAGATAGCAGATGGCCATTAGCCGGTAAAAAATAAGTTATCAACTTAGGGCATATCGAATTTCCCGCTTCATGTTGGCTAGAGGAGAGCACTTTGCAGTTAAGATTTTAAAAAAGAAGAGATGCGATTAATCGCATCTCTTCTTTTTTAAAAGCACCTTTTCCAGGATTCAGATACCACCCTCAGCAAAGTGGAGTCAATCAACTTCTACCTGCTAACTTCTAACTTAATATCTATCTTAGTCGGCTATACTCACACCCAGAGGACCACTTTGCGACTTATGTTGAATTGGATGATTTCAGGACTTTCAGTGCTGATCTATTGTGGTATTCAATGGACTGACATACCTATACGCAACAATGAACTACCTAACTTCCACCTACCACTAGCCTGTGATCTGATCGTAGATGCAGGTCCGGATACAAATGTCTGCGCACCAGGCGGCACCATCAACCTAATGGGCGCTGTAAGCGGGAGTGATATCTTTTACCAATGGTCGCCATCCACAGGACTTAACAATCCTTTCATTCTCACCCCTACTGCCAATATTTCGGGACCCATTACGTATACCCTGATAGCCTGGGGTGTAGATCCTGATAATCCAAATCTGGTCGTCAATGGTGATTTTTCCGGAGGCAATACAGGTTTTGATTCTGACTATACGTATGTAGTGGATATCCCGTTTATTCAAAATGAGATGAACCCGGAAGGAACGTACACTGTGATCAATAACCCCAACCTGGTGCATGCAGGATTTAGCGGATGCAATGACCATACAGGCGGAGGAAACATGATGGTCATCAATGGTGCGGCAAACTTGCAGGACATCTGGTGTCAGACCATACCGATTTCAGAAGACACCTGGTACAATGTTTCTGCCTGGGTAGCTTCTGTCAATCCTACGTCACCTGCCCAACTTCAATTTTCCATCAATGACATTCCAATAGGCAATATCATCAATGCAGTTCCTACCCCCTGCGTCTGGAGCCCCTTCAATGCTACGTGGAATTCAGGATCAAATACAACAGCAGAGATATGCATACTCAACCTGAATACTGCACTCGGAGGGAATGATTTCGCCCTGGATGATATATCGCTGGTGAGTCTTTGCTTTGTTGAAGATGAAGTCACTATAACCCTTTATGATGAAGAAGCTCCAGAACCGATTATTGACGGACCAGTTTTTTTGTGTGAAGGAGAAACAGGTGTTTATACTGCCACATTTCCGCCTAATCCTCCCATTTATGGTTATCAATGGTCCATTCCATCAGGAGCAGTCATACTAGCCGGGCAAGGTACTCCTGAGATTACCATATTGTGGGAAGATGTTCAGGAAAGTGAAATTTGTCTTGAAATCGAAACGAGGTGCGAGATGAACGAAGCGTGTTTTGAAGTTACTGTAGGAACACTCCCCGAATTTCCACTCATATCCGGACCTACCTCATTGTGTCCGGGTGAAACAGCAACTTTTTATACCCCCGAACAACATCCAGATGACATCTATGAATGGATCATTCCTTCAGAACTCGTCATCATCAACGGCGAAGGGACCAATGAACTTGAAGTGGAATGGAACAGTGAAGGTGAGGCAGAAATTTGTCTTGAAATCACCAATGCATGCGGGACTACAGACAACTGCACCATCCTGACATTGTATCCCGGCTATCTCACGCTATTTGACACTACGATCTGTGCAGGTACTACCATTGAAATAAACGGGACCACCTATGGCAACGGATTATTTGCCGGGATTGAAACATTTACGTCTACAGGTGGTTGCGATAGTCTTGTTGAAATTGAAATCTCAGAGGCTACTACGCTGGAATTTATGGTGACCAGCAACCTGTGCCCAGGCGATTCTGTCTTTCTGGAGGGTGCCTTTCAAACGAATGAAGGAATGTATACAGATTCCTTCAACACAGTCTCCGGCTGTGATAGTATCGTCATCACAGAAATAATCATTTCCCCCTCTGATACAACATGGATTTTCTCCACCACTTGTATTCCGGCAGAAGCAGGCACTACTATTACCACCATCAACCAAGGCAACTGCGACAGCACCGTGATAACTGAAATCATTTTGATTTCAACCGACACAACCACCATTTCACTTTTCTCCTGTTCGCCCGCTGACACTGGACTGGTCACACAACTTCTGACAAATCAATTAGGATGTGACAGCCTTATACTTACAACTACATTTATACTTCAGACTGACACAACAAACATCTTTCAAAATACATGCGATCCCTCTGGTGTAGGTGTAACTCAGCAAGACCTGACTAATAGTTCAGGCTGTGACAGTATAGTCATCACCACAGTCATGTTCCTGCTATCTGACACTACATTGGTGACAGATCAGACATGTTTCTTTGCCAATACTGGCGTCACATCTGCTTTATTTCAGAATCAGCTGGGATGTGATAGTCTTGTGATTGTCTCAACTTTATATGTAGGGTCAGATACCACTTATTTATTTGAAAATACATGTTCACCATTAGATTCGGGGATTTCCATAACAAACCTGACAAACCAATTTGGATGCGATAGTATCCTATCAACATACACTTCACTTCTCCTGTCAGATACAATGTATCTCTCCGCAACCAGTTGCTCATCACAAGATACAGGTGTTACGATTCAAAATTTTATTAATACATCCGGTTGTGACAGTCTAGTGATTTTGACTATCATGCTTGACCCTGTAAACCTATGCACAATCCAGGCTACGTTAGAGACGTTGCAGCCACTTTGTTTCGGTGATACAGGCATCGTGAATATTCATGTTTCACTGGGACTTGAGCCTTTTATTATTCATTGGCGGCATTCGGATTTATCCATTGAGGGAACAGGTATAATTTCTGTCACTCCTGGTAACTTTTCAACCCTTTTGCCCGTATCAGGTACTTATTATTTTGACATCAGTTCTGCCAATGGCCTTTTTGTTTTGGATACAATCCATATTGATGCCATAGCCCCGTTACTGGTGAGTGCTGCTACACAAACTGACATGTTTGGATATCAAATCCCTTGTCCCGGAGAGGCCTCCGGTATTGCTTTTGTTATTTTAGATTCGCCGGGGACTGCTCCTTATACCTACTTATGGTCAGAGGGATCCACGACGCCACAGATCAATCAGCTTACTGCCGGAGCATATAGCGTGACGGTCACGGATGCAAATGGTTGTGTATCATCATCAACTATCCTGCTCACCGCGCCTTTACCTATGCAATATATTTTTACGAAAGAAGATATAAATTGCTTTGGGCAACAAAATGGAAGTGTGATGATCACAGGTATAATGGGAGGTGTACAACCTTGGGTGACTGCACTCAATGGAAATCTATATGAGACTTCTTTATTTTATTCCGAACTCGGAGCTGGCACTTACACCCTTCTTATCACAGATCAGCAAGGCTGTATGCTTGAAGAACAGTTTATGCTTGAAGAACCTGACGACTGGTCAGTGACCTTGGGTAGCGATACAACCATAGCATATGGCACTCCAATAAACCTCTATGCTGAAGTGATTGGACAACCTTCCGGTTCTATCCAAACAACCTGGTCTGACGGAGAATGTGATGATTGTATTTCCAGAATTATATCCCCTATTTCGAACTCATCATACGAGATAATGGTAGTGGATGAAAATGGATGTACGGCATCGGATAATGTGCGGATTGATGTATTTATCGACCGAAATCTTTTTGTTCCGAATGTTTTTTCACCTAATGGTGATCAAGTCAATGATTATTTCATGATTTCATCAGCTTCGGGGATAAAAGAAATTGAAGAATTGACTATTTATGACAGATGGGGAACGCTTGTCTTTCAGGCTTTTCATTTTCCTCCTGATGACCCAAATCAATCATGGGACGGATCCATGAGAGGTAAGCTATTGAACCCAGGTGTATATGCTTATAAGCTCATCGCCAGATATATAGATGGCAGGCCAATAGTGAAGTTCGGGGATGTGACCTTGATCAGGTAGATAATAGCCTTTCTACGCTCCATTCTAGATCATTCCATTCTGATCCACACTATAGCACAGAATCGAGCTTAAAGCTAATGCTGCCCGAAAGGTGCTCCCCAAATTGCAATGATTTATAAACTTTACATTGTTATTGGTGTTTTTACCTTATACCCTCTCCGTAACAACGTCTCCTTCAGACGATGCTATTCTTTTCGAAGATAAATTTCTACAGGATTGAAAAAATTAAAACGGAATCTGTTGCGGCTTTTGGGGGGCATCCTTTCCCTGTTCGTTCTCTTTATAGTGACCATATACATCCTGATATGCTATAATCAAGATATGATTCGCGAAATGGCCATTTCACAAATAAAAGCACGTATTAAAGGAGAAGTGACCTTGGCTTCTATCACACCGGCCTTCTTCAAAACCTTCCCTGACATTGCGGTCAACCTGCACAAGCTGACCATACGCGATTCATTGTGGGAGCATCACCAGAATGAATTTCTGAAGGCAAAAAATATATACGTCCATATCCGTTGGATAAGCTTGTTGAAAGGAAAACCTGAAGTCAGCAAAGTGCGCATTGAAGATGGCTATATTTATTTGTATACAGACTCCCTTGGCTACCGTAATCTGAACCTCACCGAGGATGTTGATGCTGAAAAAGGTAATAGTTCCACGCCGGCATTTACCATCAGGCGGACACGGCTCATCATGGAAAATGACCAACTAAACTCGCATCATGATATTGATGTAAAATACCTTCATGGTGTGGCCATCAAAAAAGATTCTACTACTGTCCTCGATATTTCCATCAGATCAACCGTTCATGGCATAGGCTTCAATCTTGAAAAAGGCAGTTACCTCAAGAACAAATCACTGCAAGGCACGCTTTTACTTACCTACTTCCCGCAGGAAAGAATGGAGCTGACCGAGGTCAAACTGAATATACAACGGCACCCCTTCAACCTGCGTGGTGCGATTTATTTTGATACCGATACAATGTCTTACGCTTTAGGTATTCAGACTGATCAAATACACTACAAAGATGCAGTGAGCCTGCTTACTGAGTCATTACAGCAAAATTTTGATTCGATCAGCATAGCGGAACCCTTTTATGTTGAAGCCACTGTAATTGGAAAAATGGCCCGCAAAGTGGTGCCTGCCATTTCTACGCGATATATAGTGAAAAATACCACAATGGAAACTCCGATAGGTCAATTAAACAATTGCAGTTATAACGGCATTTTTACAAATCAGGTGGATTGTCAAACCCTGCCAGGTGACCCTAACTCAAGATTTACATTTACGCAGATGCACGTGGATTGGAGTGACATCACAATAACATCATGTCAATTTGAGATAACGAATCTCCTGCATCCCTTTCTGGTATGCGATCTCCAATCTACGATTGAACTGACCAAACTAAACAACCTTGGTAAAAGTTCGACCATGCAATTTCTTAAAGGGACTGGAAGGCTTGATGTCATTTACCAAGGAGCTCTCACCAAAAAAGACACCCTACTCCCGATATTAAATGGAAAATTTTTACTTCAGGATGCTGCTGTTAAATACGTCCCGCGAAATTTAGATTTTATCAATTGCAGTGGTGAAATAGCTTTCAGAAATCAGGATCTGATCCTTACCCAACTTCTGGCTACCATCGGTCGCACCCAACTGACCATGAAAGGTGAAATCCTCAATCTGATGGCCATGCTGGACCTGAGCCCTGATCAACTTACAATGGATTGGATTATTTCTACTCCCGCACTTCACCTCGAAGATTTTATTTCTTTTGTAGGTGAACCTATAAAAACAGTGCCATCAAACACCGGGAAAAAAACTCGAATATCAAGTGTATCTGAAAACATCGACAGGATGTTGAGCGATGGTACGGTCAAGCTAAAACTTACTGCAGGCAATCTGCAGTATAAAAAATTTTATGCTACCGGTGTTTCAGCCGGGGTTTTAGTGACTGGCAATAAATTGTTGCTTCAGCATACCAGACTGAATCATGCAGGGGGCACAGTGACGGTTGTAGGTGGACTGACTAATAATCGTCAGGGAAATGTCCTTGATGTAAAAACGACTATTAAGAATGTGAACATCCCCGACCTATTCAAAGCCTTTGACAATTTTGGACAGGACGCTATCACTACAGAAAATATGAAAGGTGTCATTTCCGCTAATGCCTCTTTAGGCCTGGTCCTTACAGATAAAGCGGAGATCAAGGAAAACAGCATGAAGGGATCAATTGACTTTTCAATTAAAAAAGGCCAACTCATCAATTTTGAACCGCTTGTAACCATCACCAAAACCACATTGAAAAATAGAGACTTTTCAAAAGTCGAATTTGCTGAACTTCAAAATCGCTTCTTCGTCATAGGCACCGCGTTCCATATTCCTAAAATGGAAATCCTGGCAAATGTGGTCGTTCTCTTCGTGGAGGGTGTCTATGATACCAAATTAGGAACAGATATGAGTATACAGATTCCACTCAGCAATCTTTCAAGGGAAGAAAATGAAATCGACCACAAAACTGGGAAGGTGGGAATGAATGTCAGGCTTCGGGCCAAAACAGGGGATGATGGAAAACTGAATATAAGCTGGGATCCACTCAACAAGGCCAGCAAAGCAAGAAAAGCTATTTTGGAGAAAGACACAATGTCCGTACCACCCAAAAATTAAGCTAAAGACCAAAAAACAATACACAAAGAAAAATAAACACACTGATGACAAATCCATACATCAGGGTCTGATAGGCGTAGACCAATAAATTATACTTTCTCTTGAGCACCAATCCCTGGTAATAAATGTCGATGGTCATGTGCTCATACATTTCGTCACCTGCAGCAAGCAGTTCTTTCATTTTACTGAGATATTCCTGCTGGGAATATCCGGAGATCACTCCAAAAAATAACAAACTAGACTTGTGTCCTGTGGATTCGGTTTTGTATGACTTTATCAATTTGGGTCTTGCTGCCTGGATAGCAAAGACCAGGGAAACCAGCGAAGAAATCACAATAAGACTGATCGGAAGTATAAACGTAGTATCATAATCATCCAGTGAACCTGCGACAACACCATATCCAAGGACTGCTACTATAGCGGAAATGACCATCGTGCTCACAGTGATAATCATATTAGCTTTATAATCTGCGATCTGAACAAGTTTGCTCTGATGATTATAGGTGACCCTGAAAAGCGTTTCCTTTCCACGTTCTGCCTGCTTCGATTTCACTGGTCTCTCCTCCATCATGTACTATTACGAAAATAAATCTCTTTGTATTGGTTTGTAAGGAACGCCAAGATGTTGAAAAGCTTTTGGCGTTGCCTCACGTCCACGCGGGGTGCGTTGAATAAATCCCTGCATAACTAGAAACGGCTCATAGACTTCTTCAATCGTACCTGGATCTTCGCCTACAGCGGTCGCAATGGTAGTTATACCTACTGGTCCACCATTGAATTTATGAATGATCGTGGATAGTATCCGATTGTCCATTTCATCCAGGCCATATTGATCCACACGCAATGCGTTGAGGCCATGGATAGCTATTTCTTCATCAATCGTACCCGTACCTTTAATCTGTGCAAAATCTCGCACTCTACGCAGGAGTGCATTTGAAATACGCGGTGTACCACGTGATCTTAAAGCTATTTCGAGTCGTCCTTTATCGGTGATCGGAACATCCAGAATCGTAGATGAGCGTGATATAATTTTTTCGAGCGTGGGAACATCATAATAATCAAGATGAAAGTTGATCCCGAAACGGGCGCGCATAGGCGCCGAAATCAACCCCAGCCTTGTAGTTGCTCCAACTAATGTAAAAGGCTGAAGACTGATCTGAACAGATCGGGCACTCGGACCGCTGTCGATCATAATATCGATACGGTAATCTTCCATCGCGGAATACAAGTATTCTTCCACCACCGTATTCAGCCGGTGGATCTCATCAATAAAAAGAACATCCCCTTCCTGAAGGTTGGTAAGGAGTCCGGCAAGATCGCCGGGTTTTTCAATGACAGGACCAGAAGTCATCCTGAGATTAGCCCCAAGTTCTGTAGCAATAATGTGGGAAAGCGTGGTTTTACCCAACCCGGGAGGCCCGTGAAGTAATACATGGTCAAGTGCTTCACCACGCTGCTTTGCGGCCTGGATAAACACAAAAAGATTCTCAACAATGTCTTCCTGCCCTGCAAACTCTGTCAAACCCTTAGGACGTAAGGCCTTTTCAACCTGCTTTTCCTGCGGGGTCAGATGATCATCTGCTGCATCTATAATCGGATTGCGCATCAGGTGCTAAGGTATTGAAAAAATAGGCACCCCCGGCTTCCCTCAGAATTTCTAATTTTGCGCCTCATTTAATATGCAAAAAGAAAATGAACGGATCTAAAATAACAATGACGGCCTCAGGTATTCAGGTACCTGTTGACCCAATTATACCCTTTATAGAAGGAGATGGCATTGGAGCCGATATTTGGGCAGCCTCTGTCAGGGTGTTTGATGCAGCTGTCAATGCAGCCTACAACGGTACCCGCAAAGTTGTCTGGCAGGAAGTACTGGCAGGAGAAAAAGCCTTTAAACAGACAGGAGACTGGCTACCTCAGCAAACACTTGATACCATAACTGAACATCTGGTGGCTATTAAAGGCCCACTGACCACTCCGGTTGGGGGTGGCATCAGGTCCTTAAATGTGGCATTGCGTCAAAAGCTCGATCTCTATGCCTGCGTTCGGCCTGTGCGTTGGTATACGGGTGTCCCAACCCCTGTCAAAGAGCCTGAAAAGGTAAATATGGTCATCTTCCGTGAAAACACCGAAGATATCTATGCCGGCATTGAATACCTGGCCGGGAGTCCTGAAAACGAGCGTGTTAAGCGTTTTTTGATTGAAGAAATGGGTGTCAAGAATATTCGTTTCCCTGATACTTCATCCTTTGGGATTAAACCTGTGTCACTTGAAGGCACTGAGCGTCTGGTTCGGGCTGCCCTGGAATATGCCTTCCGGAAAGGGAGCAAGAGTGTGACGATCGTTCACAAAGGCAATATCATGAAGTTTACCGAGGGTAAATTTAAAGAATGGGGTTACGCCCTGGCTGAAAGGGAATACGGTAACAAAGTCTTCACCTGGTCTCAATATGACCGGATTGTAGCTGCTCAGGGCCAGGAAGCTGCTGATGCAGCTCAAAAAGCAGCATTAGACGGAGGAGCATTACTTTTAAAGGATGTAATTGCCGATGCTTTCCTTCAGCAAATTCTCCTGCGACCTGCAGAATACGATGTCATTGCTACCCTGAATCTGAATGGTGATTATATCTCTGATGCTCTTGCTGCAATGGTTGGTGGTATAGGCATAGCTCCAGGAGCCAATATCAACTATGTCAATGGTGCAGCTATATTCGAAGCTACACATGGTACAGCTCCTAAATATGCTGGGCTGGATAAAGTCAATCCAAGTTCTGTCATTCTCTCCGGTGTCATGATGTTTGATTACATGGGATGGACAGAAGTTTCTGACCTCATTGAAAAGGGATTGGAAAAAGCCATTGCCAATAAACGAGTGACTTATGACTTTCATCGCCTCATGGAAGGAGCTACATTATTGAAATGCTCTGAGTTTGGGGACGAAATTATTTCCAATATGTGAACAGTGCTAGGCGCTGCACATATTGATTGACTTAGAAGGTTTAAAAGGCTTAAGAGGCCAAAGAGGTTTAAAAGGCTTAAGAGGTCTTAAGAGGCCAAAGAGGCTTAAGATGCTTAAAGAGGCTTAAGAGGCTTTAAGAGGCCAAAGAGGCTTTAAGAGGCCAAAGAGGCTTAAGAGGCTTAAGAGGCTTAAGAGGCTTAAAGCTTAAGGGCTTAACCACTTAATGGGCATATAAGCCTATTCATGTTGTAATGTTTACGCCTCTTTGGCCCCTTATACCTCTTCCGCCAACCCTTTGTTTGGAGTAGAGACCTCAAATAAAGGAAAAACGTATCTTTCGACGTCTATGGAGCCTAATCAGTCAATGTCTCTTCCTCAGATTACCACTCATGTCTTAAACGACCTGCGTTGTTATCTCTCGGAGATAGAGCCGGTGCTTTATCAGGCACCACTAGATCTTTTGTCAGGCTCCACCATTGGACAGCACACCAGGCATATCATTGAATTTTACAATTGCCTTATCGAACAGGCCATCGGACATGAAGTACCGGTTATTAACTATGCGAAGCGGCGGCGAGATTTTCTGATCGAGTCAGCGCCGGAACATGCCTTGCAGAATGTCAGTGCGATTTCTGAGCGGCTAGATGAATTGAATACTGAATCAAAATGTATGCTTGATTGTACAGAGTATGGTCAGGAAAACTTGCTTGTTTCCTCCACGATCGGTCGAGAACTAATCTACAACATCGAGCATACTATTCATCACCTTGCCATTATCAAAATAGCCTTAAGGGCCGCAGCTCCATCCATTGCAGTGCCTGACCATTTTGGTGTAGCACCCTCGACCATTCGTCACCGGCTGGAAGCATGTGCACAGTAACTTTCATTCCCACAGGTCATTCTTTGTTCATTACGTCAAACCGTGATGAAAGTCCTGACAGACAAGCAAAAGGTCTTTCCTCTGCACATACACCCGACTGGAACGCCATCCACTATCCATTGGATGAAACATCCGGTGGCAGCTGGATCGCACTTGCAGATACCGGCCGGGTTGTTTGCCTTTTAAACGGGGGCTTTGAACCCTTCATACCGAATCCACCATACCGGATAAGTCGAGGAAAGGTGGTGCTGGACGCTGCCGCAGCAGAAGATACAAACCATTTTCTATTGAAGACGGAATTCAAAGGTATCGCACCGTTTACTTTACTGATTTATGAAAATCACCTCCTACTGCAACTGGTCTGGGATGGTGAACAAAAAAATATCAGTCCATTACTTTTTGACCAACCACGGATATGGTCTTCGGTCACATTGTATCCACCGAAAGTTCGTGAATGGCGAAAGACATTGTTTGAAAAATGGATAGCTGAAACCAGCGAGGTAACACGTGAATCCATTATTGCTTTTCATCAATTGGCCAATGACGATCCGACCAATGATTTTGTCATGAACCGTAATGATATTGTCAAAACCCTTTCTATCACCAGTATCGAATTGAAAGAAAAATCAGGGTCGATGCTTCATATAGCTCTTGATCAGGAGATCAGGGAAGAAATAATGATTCATTATGAACACTGAAACCTCTGCCTCTAGTGCGGAGATAGCTCCGGCCATATATTCTACAGGATTGTGGTGGAGACGTTTTTTCATCAGGCTTCGGTCTTGGGAATACTGGCCGATGTATGTGTTCAATATTCCGGTATTGGGGATATGGATATGGAATGCGATCAAAGCAAGGGACTTCTTTTTCTTTACGCTGACAAATCCAGGTATAGAAACAGGAGGTTTTTTTGGCGAATCCAAATCGGCCATCCTGCAACAGATCCCGGATGCTTATAAACCGAAAACTGTTTTAATCAAAGCGCACTGCAGCGAAGCAGAAATCATTGCTGCATGGAATCAATCCGTACTTTCTTTTCCTGTCATTGCCAAACCGGAGGTGGGGGAACGCGGATGGTTGATTTCTAAAATAAACTCACATCAAGAGTTAAAATCATACCTGAAAAGTCATCCGATCGATATGCTCTTGCAGACATATGTTGATCTGCCTTTAGAATTGAGTATCATGGTGTACCAAATGCCTGATGAAAGTGAATCTGCGGTGACCTCCATTTGTGAAAAACATTTATTACAAGTGAGGGGAGATGGACATTCTTCGATTGGGCACCTCATTATGTTTCAAGACAGAGCTGTGTTACAATTTGAGAAACTGAGGGAAAAGTTTGGCCATCGATGGGATGAAGTTTTAGCGAAAAGTGAAATACTGGTTCTTGAAAACATAGGTAATCACTGTAGGGGGACGATGTTTCTAAACCGGAATAACGAAATTGATGAGGCTATCAAAAAAGTGATGATCCCAATGCTGCGGTCGATGCCTGGGGTCTTTTACGGTCGCTTTGATATGCGAGTTGGCTCCTGGGAGGGATTGCGGGCAGGCAAGGACATCATGATATTGGAATTTAATGGCACGAGCAGTGATCCGGCGCACATCTATCAGCCGGGGTATTCACTATGGCAGGCCTACAGGGATATGGCATTTCATTGGGCTCTGATGTACAGGATTTCCAGGCAAAACAAGCACCTTGGACATGCACCAGTCACATTTAAAAAAATAATATCAGCATTAATTCTATATTTTCGGTACAAAAGAACTAATTAAACCATCGTTTGGGATTTCTGACTCACTTCATTTACGGCTGCATAGGTAGCTTTGTAGGCACGCTTCCGATGGGCACGATCAATGTGTCCATAGCGGAAGAATCTATACGTCGTGGGGTACGCGCAGGAATAATCATGTCCCTTGGTGCTGCCTTTGTGGAATTTTTTCAATCGTACATAGCGCTGAGTTTTTTCAATATCCTGTCGACCAATCCTGAAGTGGAGCGTACGATTATCCTTACGTGTATTCCTATTTTCTTAGTGATCGGTTGTTATTATTTATTCAAAAAAAATAAACCTATACCAGTTCAGCCAAGCAAAGCGTCCAATGTCATAGGGTTCGCAAAAGGGATTATGGTGACGACGCTCAATCTCATCGCTATACCCTATTATGTATTTCTTGGCGGATACCTGCATTCAGCCGGTCTGATCAGGCTGGAACCTGAATTTATCGCTGCCTTTTCTGTTGGCGTTGTAGGTGGGACTTTTTTAGTCTTTCTGATCTATGCAAAACTAGGCCAGTACATCCGTCGCAAGAGTGAAAAACTAAGCCGATATGCAAGTAAAGTTGTAGGCTTGATCTTTATCACGATCGCGATTAGCCAGGCGTTTAGATATTACTGGTGAGAGGTAAGAGGTGAGAGGTAAGAGGTGAGAGGTGAGAGGTGAGATGCTAAGAGGTGAGGGGTGAGAGGTTAATGGTTCTAAGTTCTAAGTTAATAAGTAAAATACCCGGTTGCAGAGCGTAGCCGAAGCATTCCTTTTCTCTTAATTACTTTTTTTTAATAAAATCTTCTCCCCATTCGTCCCTGTGATCAGCATATTGTTGTTTTCAATAAAATACCTGCCCAAATGGACATCTTGCGTCTGGCCCATTTCAGTGACCTGTAAATAGAGTTGATTACCGATCGTATACCAAATGACGCCTTGAATCACACCTGTACCCTGGCCGGAACTTTGTCCGCTGAAATTACTTCCACCTACGTGGGCTGAATTATGTCCCTCTGAAAGGCTGCCATCGGCTAGAAATGTTAATGCCTGGGTGAAGCTTGAGCCCATAAAGGAGTCGCCTGATCCTGAATTGTAAAGTTCTTCCTTTTTCCATGTGCCTGTCACTTCCTGAGGGCGAATGGCGCCTGCTGGCAATGAAACTTTAGTTTGATATTGTCCTCCGATTGCAGGAGTTGATGTAGGGGTAGATCCTGCTCTGTAAAAATCAATGGTCATTTCGTTTTTTTCACCGGCCACTTCGATCGTGAAATTAAGAAGCAGGTGATCTCCTTTAAGCTGACCCAGCACATCAAATTCAAGTCCCAGGGAGTATTCTTTTGCCAAACCTGATACAGTGGTATCATTCGTCAGTTCAAGCATCAGCGAATATTTTTGATAGCTATCAATCATCACACCCATATATGATGTCCCGGCTTTATGCTCTATGGCAAGGCTCATCCTATCACCATTTGCGGTCGCATCATATTGACCCACTAGCGGATCTGTCGTACCGGAAGATTGTGCATGCAATACAGCATGGCTGCCCATCAGAAAAAAGAAGAGGATATAACGCATGACTGATATTTATGACTTCGAAGATAAGGAACGATAGTTTAAAAATCATAGTTTCTATAATGGGTCAACACCCTTTCCCAATCAACGAAGTGGTTAAATGCAACAAACCAAATCAAATCCATCAAACATCCCAAACCTTTTTAAGATATGCGGCTAATAACAGCAGACAAACACCGATAATGATATAGATGATGCGTGTGCGCTTTGAAAGAGTATACTTTTCCATACGTAGGGTTCAAAATTAATTGGTGTTAAGCTTTACTTTTGTTTCGGTTACCAAGATAGCATGATTCGAAAACAATTTCAAAAGACGGCTAAAGGGATTCCACACCTTCCAAAACAAATCACTATATCCGTGGCTATCAATCGACAAAGAACAGCTAAATTGATCCTCACTTCTGCGTATCTTTTGCCCGGTTACATAATACATCCTTCGTATGGAATTCGAAAAAATCCACAGTAGCGGCCAAGCCCGTTTGTTCGCTAACAAATATCTTGAATTGCTGACCAAGGCGCATCCCGTGGTCATCTGGGGGATGTATCTGCCGCTCATCATCTATATGGTGTATTACAGCCATGCGACACTCGGCTTCACGATCGGCAAGACGATCCTGCTCTTCACAGGGGGTGTGTTTTTCTGGACATTGTTTGAGTATATTGCACACCGATTTATCTTTCATCTGGAAGCCAAAAGTGAGCGTGGACAAAAAATCGTTTATATTTTTCACGGCAACCACCATCATTACCCAAGGGACAGGTCTCGTCTTTTTATGCCTCCCCTGCCCAGCGTCTTGATTTCAGGAACCATCTTTGGTATCATGTACCTCACCATGGGTGTAAATGCGATTACCTTTTTTCCGGGTTTTATGTTTGGATACCTCCTGTACGGAACGATCCACTATGCTATCCATTCGTGGCGTCCTCCTTTCGATTGGATGAAAGGTCACTGGCGCAATCACCATCTGCACCATTATCAGCATCAACACAAAGGGTATGGCGTGAGCTCTACTTTATGGGATCATGTGTTCGGCACGATGTATGACCTGAAGAATATTAAAGAAGACAAAGAAAAAGTGCAGGAACTGATCTACCGTAAAGAATGATTATCCCGATCGGAGGGCTCATACTTATAAGAGAGAAGGGTTGTGGTGAGTTAAACGAAGATCAGTGATCTGTGATCAGTGATCAGTGATTAGGTCCGTGTGATGGGTGATGTGGTGATCGAGCGATGTGGTGATGTGGTGACCGAGCGAATTGGTGATATTATGATATTATGATTTCTTTACTTTTCGCTTGATGATTTCTTTACACGGCAAAGCCTTATTCATCACTCAATCGCTCGATCACCTGATCACTGTCTCACCCTCGCACCATTAGCCAAATATTGAAGGTTTCTGTTAATAAAAGGTATACTTATGTACTTTTTAGAATTAAAAAGGACTTTTTGTCGTTCTTGTGACTGGTTTAGCTTGCTATATCCTGGTAATCTGTGTTTTACGGGATATCTTATATAAACAGTGCATGAAAACATTAAAATTCGCCTCCGGCGACCATCAACAACATCTCTTTGCTGATGCTGTGCGTAAAAATGTAACGGACTACTTCAGGCAGAAAGGTATATCCACCAAAGGAAATGCAGCCCTTGTGTTCCAGACGATCATTATGCTTTCCATTTACATCGTTCCGTTTATCCTGATATTGACTATCCCGATGAACCTATGGGTTGCCTCCTTTCTGGTGATCATCATGGGTGTGGGTACTGCAGGTATAGGTATGGCCGTGATGCATGGAGCAGCGCATGGGTCCTATTCGGACAAAGAATGGGTTAACAAATTATTTGCTTCAACCATGTACGCATTAGGAGGCAATGTCTTTACCTGGAAAGTCCAGCATAATATCCTGCACCATACGTTTACCAATATCAATGAGTATGATCAGGATATAGCTTCAAAGGGACCGATACGATTATCAGATCACGCTCCGATCAGGAAAATACACCGTTATCAATATATTCATGCGTTCTTCTTTTATGGCATGATGACCTTGCTAAAGATCGTGCGGGACTTTGCGCAAATGGCTGAATTTAACAAGGCCGGCTATGCACGTCAACAGCACTCGAATCCAAAGGTGCAGTATGTAAAAATGATACTGGTGAAACTCACCTACTTTTTCGTGATGATCGGCCTGCCCATCCTTTTCACAGCCTTCACCTGGTGGCAGGTTTTATTAGGTTTTGTGATAATGCATTGGACGACTGGGCTGATTCTATCCGTTGTATTTCAATTGGCGCATGTGGTGGAAGGATTAGAACAACCAGTTCCGGCCATCGGCGATTTAATTGCAAATGACTGGGCTGTCCATGAGTTACAGACAACTTCAGATTTTGCCAGAAACAATCGCTTTCTCAATTGGTATATCGGTGGATTAAACTTCCAGATCGAGCATCATTTGTTTCCCCATATCTGTCATATCCACTATCCGAAAATTGCTCCTATCGTTGAAAAAACCGCCAAAGAATTTGGCCTGTCCTACAATCTGAAACCAACCTTTCGGGCTGCTCTAAAGTCCCACATCAAGAGACTTAAGGAATTAGGAAGGCCACTGGTACCGGAAGCCGTCTAATGCCGTAAACCTGAAATGGACCAATAAAATGAATAAAAAGAGGATCGAAACCCTTTTGATTCTAAAACTATTTATGTCTTTAACAGTTTGGTTATAAACCAACTAGGCTTGTAAATGCGAATAGAAACCGATTCAGTTTAATGAATTATTTAGTCATTTCGTATTTTGGGCCTCCTAAGACGCTTAAACTGAATACAATACAACATATGAGAACATTAAAATTCGCATCCAGTGATAAAAATCAACATAATTTCGCCGCTGCGGTTCGTAAAAATGTCAATGACTATTTCAGAGAAAAAGGCATAGCCCCTACGGCAAACTATGCTATGGTGCTTCAGACGCTTGTCATGCTGTCGCTCTATATCGTCCCTTTCATAATGATCCTCACGATCCCAATGAATATCTGGGTAGCCCTTTTGCTGGTGATCATCATGGGATTGGGTACTGCAGGGATCGGTATGAGTGTGATGCATGATGCAGTACATGGATCCTATTCACGCAAAGAATGGATCAACAAAATGTTTGGCAGCACGATGTATCTACTGGGCAGCAATGTCTTCAACTGGAAGGTCCAGCACAATATCCTTCATCATACCAACACCAATATTGATGGTTTTGATGGTGATATAGATTCTAAAGGACCGATTCGACTTTCTCACAGTGCCCCGTACAAGAAATTCCACCGTTACCAGCACTTTCATGCTTTCTTTTTTTATGGCTTGATGACGCTGTCTAAATTGGTTCAGGACTTTACACAATTAGCTGAGTATAACAAATCAGGAATCACGCGACAACTGAAAAGAAGTCCGACTGGAGAATACATCAAGATGGTGGCACTTAAGGTGCTCTATCTGGTCATTTTTATTGGCTTATCTATATACTTCACCGAGTTTACATGGTGGCAAGTGCTGATTGGTTTTGTGATTATGCACTGGACCGCCGGGTTTATCCTGAGTATTGTCTTTCAATTAGCCCATGTAGTCGAAGGTGCCGATCAGCCCCTTCCAAATGCTGACGGTATTGTCGAAACTGATTGGGCTGTCCATGAGCTTGCAACTACCGCCAATTTCGGAAGAAACAACTGGTTACTGACATGGTATGTCGGAGGACTCAATTTCCAGATTGAACATCACCTCTTTCCACATATTTGTCATGTGCATTATTCAGCGATCTCTCCCATTGTGGAGAAAACAGCAAAAGAATTTGGCCTTGAATACAACTCAAAGCCTCGTTTCCGTGATGCGCTGATTTCACATATCCGTATGTTGAAAGTGTTGGGAAGGCCGCAACAGAGTAGTGCTGCGTAGCTGAATTTAGAGACTTAACAAAATGTTATAAAAAAAAAGGATACCAATGTCTTCGACATTGGTATCCTTTTTTTATCACACATTGAAAGGGGATGGAACCTTTAGCTTTCGATGGATGAAAGCATCTCACTCCTTTGAGAGGGGGGAAATCAGACCACAATTTTGAGGGAGAAATCAGCTCACAATCTTTTGCGAAGGGTTGAAACCCTTCGCAACAAAATCGGTCGTGCCTACGGCACTGGATTCCGGCATTTTAATAATGCCGGCAGTATTGAATGCGTGGGAGTTAACTCTTTCTCTTTCTAATCTTGCTTCTAGCAGGTAAAAAAAATCCTCCTTGATTCTAATTATAGAAATCCCTAATTTTATTGAAATCCTTCACCAATGGGAAATACCTATCACCAGATCTATATTCAGGCTGTTTTTGCAGTCAAGTATCGGGCTGCAGTCATCCATCCTGAGTGGAAGCATAAGTTGTATGCTGTCATGGGAAACCTAATCAAGGAAACGGGTTGTAAATCAATTATCATTAATGGTGTAGCGGATCATGTTCATTGCTTCTTTGGATTAAAGCCATCTGTATCGGTTTCAAATGTTATGCAACATACGAAAGCGAAATCCTCAAAATGGCTGAATGAAAGCAATCTCCTTGAAAACAAGTTTCATTGGCAGGATGGCTTTGGAGCATTTTCTTACAGTCAATCAGCAATTGGTAACGTCTTCAGGTATATCCAAAACCAAGAAGCGCATCATAAAAAAAAGAAATTCCTTGATGAATACATTGGCCTTCTCAAACAGCATGAGATTGAATATGATGAACGCTATCTTTTCCACGAGATGATTTAACATTTTAAAAAGCAGAGCGAGGCTAGTGAGCCTAACTAAAACAAAGCAAGGCGCCAGCCGAGCTATATCAGTGCCGTAGGCACGACCGATATGTAAGACCGGGTTCTAACCCGGGCAGAAGCAGAGCAAGGCGCCAGCCGAGCTATACCAGTGCCGAAGCCACGACCGATCTCGTACGACTGGGATTCATCCCAGTCAAACATCTAGCAGGATCATTACTACTTCTGAAACACCCGCACAAAATCCACAATCATATGCTGTGGAAATGGGGTGGACGCGTCCGGACTACCAGGCCAATTACCCCCAACCGCAACATTGAATATGAAGAACATATTTTTGTTGAATGGATAGGCAGCTCCATTATTTAGAGAGGCCGGCGTAATAGTGCTATATATTTCACCATCGACCATAAACTCGATGATGTTGTTATCCCAGTTGATAGTATAAACATGAAATTCGTCTTGGTATGA
>JBBRDL010000026.1:0-32947 GCA_038203965.1 Chitinophagales bacterium
ACTACTTGCCTGATAGTCCACCCTCCGGGACGATAAGGGGTATCTAATTGATCCGACCGCAATGGCCTGACAGTTTCGAGTAATCGCGCAGGGAAAGCACTGATTCTTTTGATGGCTGTGTGTATTTCTTCCACATGCACGTCTGACGGAAGGGCAAATCGGCCTATTGGGTATTTAAGGAGTTCTACATCTTTTTCCATCGCAGAAAGGTATAAATAGATTTATGAAGACCTGTCTTGTAACCGATTATCTATGTAAATCAATTGCTTTATGGCAGACAAACAGCCATAAAGGATTAAAAGGATTGTAGAATTATTACTATATTTCCTCTCAGTATGAGTATTTCAATCAGCCTGCACCATAATGAAAAGGACTTCATAGAAGCCTGTATCGCCAAGGAACGGTGGGCACAGAAACAGCTCTATGAGGAAAACTATTCCCTACTGCTGGGGGTTTGCCATCGCTATTCCAGCAACCAGGATGATGCTATGGATATCCTCCATGAAGGCTTTATCAAGATCCTCAACAACATGCACAAATATCAACCCGGAACCTCCCTTGTCGCCTGGATGCGCCGGATTGTGATCAATACGGCTATAGATTATTACAGGATGCAGACCAGGCGGCGCACGGATGATCTCGATACCGCCTTTGAGGTCCAAACTAACGAACCCGATGCCATCAGCAAATTAACCGTACAAGAAATTATCAAGTGCATACAGCAGTTATCCCCCGCTTATCGTTCTGTATTTAATCTTTACGTCGTTGAGGGTTTTTCACACAGGGAAATCGCGGACATTCTGGCAATTACAGAAAGTACAAGCCGCTCCAATCTGGTGAAAGCCAGGTCCAAGTTAAAGGACCTCCTGACCGTAAGACTTGGAAACTATGGGAAATAAGGAATGGGATAACTATTTGCGGGAAATATTGGGTGATTTCAAATCAGAAAATGGACCGGCTGATTGGGAAACAGTCGCTCGCCAATTTGACGCTGAAAATATCACCACTTCTAATACGGAATCTCTTGAGGATGAAGCCCTTAAAGAAAAGCTCACGAATTATACCCCAGCCAGTCAGGTTAAAGGATGGGACCGGATAGAATCCGCTCTCGATGCTACAGAAACGGAATTTGATCACCAGGTACGGGCCAGGATACATGCGTTTCATCCCCCAAAAGATCCTCATTCATGGCAGGCTTTCTTAAGTAGTTTTTCCAAACATAAAATTTTACGCGCCAAGCTTATTGTGGTCAAGCTATTTGAATCTGCCGCTATATTGCTTCTACTCATCACCGTGCTTCATATGGGGCACACTGGCAGATTACCTCTTATATCTACTGATGAGCAGGAATTGGCCCAGGCAGAGACGAATCAATCGAAATCATTAAATAAACCTGATCACAATAGACAAACTGACCATAAAAGGGATTTGAGTGCGGCAGTCGAAATAGCAACGAAAGATATTGCGCAGGCTATAGCTACATTGTCCGTTGAAAAAAAATCTAAAGCCAAGGATAGAACAACAATTTATTCCTCCAAAGAAAAATGGCTGTCTGCTGCTGATGTAAAGACCGAGACTGTATCCGGGGAATTTGAAATACTAAATTCTTCCCAGGATATTTCAGAAAGTGATTTCATCAACCTATCTGGTAGTACGCATACTTCATCTGAAGTAAAACAAATGTTCGGTGTATCAGAAATTCATGCATCGATCTCTGCAGACAATACTTTTATGGATGATGAAAGCCAAACCACTTTCCCGGACATCAAAGAATCATACATCACCGAATCGCTTTCACCACTAACTACCAATATTCAGGTTCAAAAGAAGAATCTCATCTTGGTCCCTGTCTTTGTAGCCACAGCCAAAAAGCCAATTTTCGAATTTGGAATGCTCGTTCAGGCTGATTATAACCAGTTAAAATTGCCTGGAGATAGATTATATAATAATGGAGGACAAGTGGTTTTCCCACTCCAGGGCTTGACTAGTCCGGGTTATGGAGCGGGTTTTACATTAGCTGTTGGTCATCCATTATGGGCATTTGAAACTGGCCTTATCTATAATGCGAAAAGTTTTAGGCCGGGACGTGAGATTACGATAGGTGGTGCATCTGATAACAGTAAAGTTGAATTTGATGCCATACATATGCAAGTCATTTCTATTCCGCTTCAATTCAGGTATCGGTTTGAACCCAAAGGACGACTCAAGGCCTATGCTCTTGCAGGATTTGGTTTGCATCTGATCACCCAATCAGATATCGATGTCATGGTGGAATACAATTTTCCTTCTCTGAATCCGGGTGAAAATCCAAAAAATAATCCTTCGCTAGCGAGAACCATTCGTGAAACAGAACGCGTGAGTGATGATTTCCGCGAAAAGGCTCCTTTTAGCTCTCAAAGTTATATCTCCGCAAATCTTGGACTCGGAATTGAATATGCCATTGCAGAGCACAAAACACTTTTTCTTCAGACTGCATACCAATACCAGATTCCAAATCTGAGGTTCAGTAATCACAATGGCAAACATTTGCTTTCAGTCTCTTTGCAGGCTGGTGTGCGTACCCCTTTAGGTGTCTAGTTTTAGTATACATTTCCCTTTGCTCTTTTTCAATAAAATCGCTAAGTGCTGATCTAATCGATATCCAATCGTTTCTCTTAGACGACTGACAGGGATTCCCCTTTGATCTGCGAAACCAAATACCGATCTTTAGCTTTGGATATCATTCAAACTTATAGCTTATGAAATGCAAATGGGCATTTGCCATTATACTGACCGGATTTATCTTGCTGCCACTGCAATCAACTCTTTCGCAACAGCAGATAACGATCGATGATATATGGACCAACGGAACCTACCGCACGAAAGGAGTTCCGGGGTTTCGCTTTATGAATGATGGTCGTCATTATACCACGCTGCGTGACAATTATATCCTGCAATATGATCTTACCACAGGTGATCTCAAGGACACCTTACTGGATGTTAACTTCCTTAACCTGCCGGGTGATGAAAAACGTATAGATGATTATACGTTTAGCGAGGATGAATCGCAATTACTACTCACAGCCGGCAGTGAAGCCATCTATCGTCGCTCGACAAAAGAATGGACATACGTATACAATACAACCTCTCATTCGCTTACACCTTTGAATGATACCGGCAAGCAAATGCATGCCACCTTTTCTCCGGATGGAAGAAAAGTGGGGTTCGTCATGGACAATGATTTGTATTACAAAGAGCTGGCTTCAGCACAAACCACCAGAGTTACTTTTGATGGAAAGTGGAATGAGATCATCAATGGATCGTGTGACTGGGTCTATGAAGAAGAATTTTCTTTTACAAAAGCCTTCGCCTGGTCACCTGACAACAGATATATCGCCTACTATCGCTTTGACGAAAGTGCGGTGAAAGAATTCAGTATGACGAATTATACTGGTGAATTATACCCGGAAAATGTTTCTTTCAAATACCCAAAGGTGGGTATGGAAAACGCCAAAGTCAGTATCCACATCTTTGACACTAAAGGAAAAACTTCTGCAACAGTAGATCGCAACAGTGAACCCAACGGGTATATCCCGAGGATCAAATGGACTACTGATCCTGCCAAACTTTGTGTCTTCTGGATGAACAGGCATCAAAATCATCTCGAATTATTACTGGCCAATTCGACTACCGGCAAAACGTCGCTTTTACTGCAGGAAGACAATAAATACTACATCGATATACATGACAATCTTACCTTTCTTTCCAATGATCATGGTTTTATCTGGACCAGTGAGCTTGATGGATTCAATCACATTTATCTCTATGGAATGAACGGGAAGCTAAAAAAGCAAATCACCTCAGGACAATGGGAAGTCACCTCGTTTGAAGGCGTAGACGAAAAAAATAAAACAGTTTATTTTCAAGCCGCATCAAATTCACCGATGGAACGCGAGGTCTTCAGTATTGACTTTAATGGGGAACACAAAAAACTACTGACCCCCGAAAAAGGTATGAATGCTGCACAATTCTCTACCACTTATGATTTATTTGTATGGAACCATTCAACTATTAATTCAGCGCCAACCTATACAGTATATGATCGAAAAGTAAAACTGGTCAGGGTACTTGAAGAAAATGGATCTGTCAAAAAACAGCAAGAAGAAGCGGGTGCACAACCCGTTGAGTTTTTCAATTTTACAACTTCGGAAGGTGTTGATCTCAATGGTTATATGATCAAACCAGCCAATTTTGACCCCACCAGAAAATATCCTGTATTTATGACCTTGTATGGAGGCCCGGGATCACAGGAAGTTCTTGATGGATGGATAGGTACAGATTACTGGTGGTACCAATCGCTGGCTCAACAAGGCTATATTATCGCTTGTGTAGACAATCGTGGGACAGGTGGCCGTGGAGAAGAATTTAAAAAAATGACCTATCTCCAGCTGGGTCATTATGAAACAATCGACCAGATCGAAGCAGCAAAATACCTTGGCAGACTGCCTTTTGCTGATTCTACCCGTATTGGGATTTTCGGATGGAGCTATGGAGGGTATATGTCTTCCTTGTGTTTACTCAAAGGAAATGATGTCTTCAATTCAGCCATTGCTGTTGCCCCGGTCACCAACTGGAAGTGGTATGATACCATTTATACGGAGCGTTATATGAGGGATACTAAAGAAAACTCAAAAGGATATGAAGACAACTCACCCATCAACTTTGTGGACCGTTTGACCGGCAGTTATCTTTTAGTGCATGGCAATTCGGATGACAATGTACACTTCCAAAACTCAGCTGAAATGTCGGCTGCTCTTATCAAAGCCAATAAACAATACGATACATACTATTATCCTAATCGCAACCATGGTATCCATGGAGACAATGCCCGCAGACACTTATATGTCAAGATGACTGACTTCCTCAATAAAAACCTGAAGCCTGAGAAGCCATTGACGTTTAGTAATCAACAACCCAAGTCGTGATTAATGTAAGACAGTGAGACAGGCAGAGATTAAGACAGTGAGGCAGTAAGAGGGTGAGAATTGTGGGGAATGGGCAGTGGTGCATTTTATAATGACCCCACGGATACTTCTTCACCTCCGGGTCAATCTTGCTATAATAAGAAATGGCATCGTACTTCGTCTCTGCGTGCAAATAGAGCAACGATTTTATTTACCTCTCTGCGCGCTATATTTTTCGTTGCGCCTCTGCGTCTCTGCGCGCTATACTTTTCGTTACGCCTTTGCGGCTTTGCGCGCTATACTTTTCTTTGCGCCTCTGCGTCTCTGCGCTATACTTTTCTTGCGGTTTTGCGGCTTTGCGTGCTATACTTTTCAACATATTTCAACTGCCCTAATCAGTTAAGTTGATTTTAATACCTAATTTTGGTGCTTTAATAGAAACACCGTTGGAAATTCTAAATCGAAAGGCACGTCACGAATACACCCTGCTCCACAAGTATGAGGCCGGTATTGTCCTGAAAGGCACAGAAGTCAAATCCCTGCGCCTCGGTCAGGCAAACATGAGTGATGCCTGGTGCCTCTTTGATCAAGGTGAACTGTATCTCAAAAACCTGCACATCAATGAATACGAACATGCGAGCATGTCTCAGCATGAAGCCAAAGGCACCCGAAAACTGCTCCTCAAAAAATCCGAACTCAAAAAAATAGAGCGACGCGTCGATGAAAAAGGATTGACGATCATTCCTTACAGGATATACTTCTCAGAACGTGGCCATGCAAAATGCGAAATATGGCTTGCTCAGGGGAAAAAAGAATTTGACAAACGAAATACAATAAAGGAGAGGGATGTAAAAAGGGATATTGACCGCAGACTTGCGTAACCCAATATAAATTGAAAATTGATAATTGACAATTGAGGCGAGAAATGAAAAACGAACCAAACACTTTCAACCTTTAACCTTTAACCTTCAACCTCAACTTTCAACCTTTCAAAAACTATCGACGAACTCTTATCATGAACCCACTGAAATTATTAACACTCCTTCTCTCCATATTCTTCCTGGCAAGCTGCGATGAAGATCCAAAGCCGACTTGTCAGAATTATGCAGTCAATCTCGGACCCTTTTATTTGGAGCAGTCATCCAGAGATTTATTTCCGTATAGCAGCACAGATTCAAATCTTGTGTTTAAGAATCAGTTTAGTGAGGAGCTGATACTCTCTCTGGCTTTCTTAAGAAAAGATACCACTGCTATAACCTATTTTGATCAATGCCCCTTTGATTCACTCACAGATGTTCCATATGTCGTAGAACGAGAGCAATTACTTGCCACTTTTATTAATGACTCATTGGATTGGAGTATACAATTCACCTTCAGAGCTGCCTACAGCCTTCCTAAACATACTGTGACAGGCGAATATGATGAAGCCGAGATTTTCTTTTTGAACTTGACGCCTGGCTTTGGGAGTGTTGTCTCAAGTCTTATCGTCCACAAAAGCGGTCAAGTACCCAGCTTTTTCAACCGGTTCCATAGCTCGATCACATTGGGTTCAAGAACATTCGAAGATGTATTTTCAACTTATTCCATCCCTCAAAACCCTCCCAGGTATTTGATCTATATGAATTACGAATTTGGTATCGTAGGCATTGAAGACACTGCACAAGGGCAATTATGGGTAGTGGAATAGGACGATATAAGTCTCTGGCTTTTCTGTAGTACCTTTATAGTATGCACATATCCAGATATGAAACTACGTAAGGAAGTCATAGATCTGTTAGCCGCCGGAGTCATCAATCAAGAGATAGCCGAAAGGATAGAACAATATTATCAGTCCAAAGCGAGTCCATCCCAAAACAGGCTGGTTATAATCTTTGGCATATTAGGCGCGATCTTGGTCGGATTGGGCATTGTCCTGATCCTAACATACAATTGGGACCAACTCTCCAGGCTGTCCAAGACCATTGTGGCTTTTATTCCTCTCGTGATCGGACAGGCGGTCTGTGGATACACCTTGCTTAAACAATCCGATAGTGTTACTTGGAGGGAAGGAAGTTCAGCATTTCTCGTCCTGGCCATTGGTGGATGCCTTTTCCTGGTCAGCTATATCTACAATATCTCAGGAAGTATAGAGTCCCTTCTACTGGCGTGGACGTTGTTAGCCTTGCCGGTGATCTACGTGATGCGATCTTCAGTCACTTCACTCTTATACCTGATCGGAATAACATGGTATGCCTGCGAAGCCGGATATTGGGGATCAGAAACCGATGAAAATTATAACTATTGGGGATTACTTCTACTGGCCATACCGCATTATCTCCTGCTATGTAAAAAGGATGGTGAGAGTTCATTCACGGCTTTTCACCATTGGTTTATTCCATTGTCGGTCATCATCAGCCTGGGCACACTGGCAGAGGAATCGGAAGAACTTATGTTTATCGCTTACATGAGTTTGTTCGGTCTTTTATACCAGATCGGTAATATTCCATTCCTGGCTGAATTGAAAATCCGGAACAATGGGTACCTTGTTTTCGGATCAGTCGGTAGTGCAGTACTTTTATTAATACTGAGTTTTGACGGCTTCTGGGAGCAACTCAGGAGAAATGATTTTGGAGAAAATTCATGGCTGACCACCCCTGAAAGTATCGCGGCCATCATGCTGACTTTGTCGGCCATTGCTTTACTAATCAAACGGCAGCAAAAACAAAAATGGAAAACCATCAAACCTGTTGACCTTGTGTTTATGGTATTCATTGGCATTTTCGTGATCGGCATGCAATCCAATGCCGCTGCAGTGTTAGTCAACCTACTCTTGTTGATTATGGGTGTACTGACCATCCGGGAGGGCGTTCGCCAGGATCATTTTGGTATCGTCAATTATGGATTGCTGATCCTCACGACATTGATTATCTGCAGGTTTTTTGATACAGATATTCATGCTGTATTGAAAGGACTTCTGTTCGTCCTTGTTGGATTCGGGTTTTTCTTCACCAATTACAGGATGGCTAAAAACAGAAACAAAAAAAGCCAGGGTCCAACGGATTTAATGCACAAGGCATGAAAAAGACAATACTCCTTCCGGCTTTTCTCCTGATGGTTGCAGCTCAACTTTATATACCACTGCAACTCGTAAAGCACAGCGAACATATTCTAGAGACAGGCAAAGTTTTTAAATTTCCTATAGCTCCGGTCTACTATCATTCGCCTGCACAAGGCAGTTATATTCAACTGACCTATTATGGTAATACAATACAGACCGATCGAACTGAGGACTGGGTCCAAAATGAACAGGTTTACGTAGCCTTACGTGTTGATTCCGCAGGCTATGCGACCATCGATTATGTTTCTAAAGAAATTCCATCCGGTAATACGGATTATGTAAATGCTTTTGTGGATTACGTTATTGAGGACAGTATATCCAGCCTGGTGATCCGCTATCCCTTTAACCGCTTTTATCTCGAGGCTTCGATGAAGACCAGTGAAAGGCCCCTTTATACCGATCCTCCATCCGATCCCACCTCCATATCTTATGCCATCGTCACGATTAAAGACGGAGAAGCCATTGTCACGGATGTCGTGGCCGATGGAATTTCCATTAAAGATCAACCACAGCAAACACAATAGATCCATTTCATCCAGGTTATTCTCTTCATACCCATCTTGCGCATTGGTTCGATCCGGTGTATGTCAGCTTTATGACCTCAGCCACGATCGGATACGGAGATTTCTACCCTGTTATACCCTTGAGCAAAATGCTGGTCAGTTTTCAAACCACCTTGTTTATTATTTTTATTGCCTTGTTCCTGAATTTCTTTTCCGGCAAAGTGGAAGCCAAGGGCTATTTTGGACATCATAAATCCTGAAACATTTTATAGTTGGGGTCACCTATCTGAACATCGCCTCTATCCATTTCTTTCTTAGATTCACCATATGAAACTAGAATTTACATTATCTGAGCAAGACTTGTTGACCCACCAGCTTTTTGCTATGTCCAAATCAAAGCGGGTCATGAAACGAAGAGCTAAAGGAAAACTTTTCCTGTTGTTAATTTATATGGCTATTGGTTTATTTATCTGGAACCGAAATGGCGTAGTGGTTGGTGCTATCTTTTTCCTGGTCTGCCTGCCATTATATTTTTTGTATGCCTATATGGAGCGAAAGCAATATGTCAAGCACATCGGGGCTTTTGTAGTGGAGCAGTTCAAGACCCGCGGGGATAAAAAAACCATATTAATGATTGGTGATACCCAAATCGATATGAAAGATGGCGACAATGAAAGCGTCATCCCGCTGACGGAACTGGAAGCTGCTTACGAAACTGGTTCGTTCTATTCTTTAGAATTAAAGAGTGGACAATCGATCCTTATCCCTAAAAACCATTTAACGGAACCAGGTGATACCGCCTCATTGCTTCGACAACTTACGCAGCGTCTGGATATTCCATATGAAGAGCAATTGAATTGGAAGTGGAGATAATTTAGAACTGAGCATTACCCGGCGTCCTCGGGAATGGTATGACATCACGGATATTACTCATTCCCGTTACAAATAAAACAAGACGCTCGAAACCCAGCCCGAACCCTGCATGCTTACATGTGCCAAACCGGCGTGTATCAAGATACCACTGCATTTCTTCGAGCGGGACGTGCATCTCTTCCATACGGCGAGTCAATACATCAAGTCGCTCTTCCCGCTGCGAACCTCCAACGATCTCACCGATAGACGGAAACAATATATCCATGGCGGACACTGTCTTTTCCCCTTCATCCACGCGCATGTAGAAAGCTTTGATTTCTTTTGGGTAATTGGTCAGAATCACAGGCTTCTGAAAATGCTTCTCTACGAGATAGCGTTCATGTTCTGATTGCAGGTCCGTCCCCCACCCTTCAATAGGATATTGGAATTTGCCTTTCTTGTTTGGCGTAGAATTTTTCAAAATCTCAATCGCCTCCCCATAAGTCAATCTTTCAAATTTATTGTCGACCACAAATTTCAGCTTGGAGATTAAGTCCATCGGACTGCGCTCCGCTTGCGGCTTAGATTGTTCTTCCTGCTCCTGGCGTTCTTTTAAAAACTGAATGTCATCGGCACAATGTTCGAGTGCATACGAAATGACATACTGCAGCATACTCTCTGCAAGGTCCATGTCATCTTGCAGATCAAAAAAAGCAACCTCTGGTTCGATCATCCAGAATTCGGCAAGGTGTCTTGTCGTATTACTATTTTCAGCACGGAATGTTGGACCAAATGTGTACACTCGACTCAATGCTAATGCCGCAAGCTCGGCTTCAAGCTGGCCTGATACCGTAAGGTTGGTTTCCTTTTGGAAAAAATCTTTCTTGACATCTATCGCACCCTCAGGTGTCAAAGGGATTTTATTTAATGGCAGTGTGGTCACTCTGAACATTTCACCAGCTCCTTCCGCATCCGAACCCGTGATGACCGGACTATGGAAATAAAAGAAACCACGCTCATGAAAAAAATGATGAATCGCATAAGCCAATGTATGCCTTATCCGCATCACTGCTCCAAATGTATTTGTGCGTATTCGCAGGTGAGCTATCTCGCGCAGAAATTCCATACTGTGCCGTTTGGGCTGCAAAGGATATTTATCAGGATCGGCATCGCCCACGACTTCAATGTGACTGGCTTTTAATTCAACATCCTGTCCCTTTCCCTGAGAGGCTAATAAAATTCCTGTGGCGATGACTGCTGATCCGGTGGTAATTCGTTTGAGCAAGCCTGGATCCGTGTTTTCATGATCTACCACTACCTGCATGGTTTGTATACATGACCCGTCGCTAATGGCGGCAAACTGATTGCTTCTGAATGTCCGCACCCATCCACAAACTGTAACTTCCTCACCTATTGGTTTAGACTGCAGTATTTCCTTAATTGATTGTTTCATTTGCACCTACCTGAATATAAGGGGGCGAAGATAGGTAGATCCCTCCAATTGCATCGCAATGGCGGCGGGAGAGCAGATTGTGCTCCCATGCGTAAGGTTGACGTAATAAATGTGGATAATTTTGTAAACTGATACACAATGATGTCACAACAAAGACACTGATAGCTGACACCTGATCGCTATTTGAATTGCTGGCACCTTTCAAAAATATATGGCTCTGCATCGGTAATGCCTAATTCAAGCGCTTTTTTCCAATCAGCACAAGCTGATGCCCCATCACCTAATGCCTCATACGTCCGTCCCCTGAAAAAATAGGAAGCACCATGCGCCGGTTGATATGCGATTGATTGCTCCATGTCTGCTCTTGCCTGAGGAAACATTCCCATTTTCCCATAACAAAACCCACGTTCATAAAATGCATTCGGGAAGTCCGGTTTGCTGACAATAAGTTTTGAAAAAGTCTCTATCGCGAGATCCATCATGTTGGCGTCTTTGTAGGCTACACCGAGATTAAAGATCGCGTGCAGGTTGGTCGGGTCCAGACTGAGTATCCTTTTAAAATCCTCTGCGGCATCAGCTGTCTTCCCACTGGCCCCAAGTGCACTACCTCTAAACTGTAGTGCCATCAGATTATCTGGTTCTTTAGACAGTGCCCGGTTAGTCACTTCAATGGCTTCGGTATATTTTCCGAGTTTGAAATAGGCTTCCGCCAGACGAACCTTTGCATCAACATAGTCAGGACTCAATGTTTCTCCTTTTTGCATAAAAGGTAAAGCAGCTTCCCAGTCACCTTCGTCTCTGAGCATGGAGCCATAATTGAGATTGGCTAACCCGGAACCGGGATTAGTGGTGACCGCATTGGTATAATAAGGCTCCCAACCATCGTACGTGCCGACTCTCCAAATGTTGATGCCAGACCATAACACCAATATCCCGGCAAAGACAAATGGAGCATATGGATGCGTACTGAATTTCGATTTGTCAATGACGGCAAGGATCACCAGCCACAACCCAATAAAAGGAAACCAGGACCTGTGATCGAGATAATCGTATGCAACTCCTGCAAAGGAAGGTTCATAAGCTAAAGACGGAAGTAACGGAGCAAGCCATATGACACTACCAATGAGCAAAAGTTTTGGATTAGTTTTATACTTACTATGTAAATAAGCAAGCGTTCCCAGCAATAGCAAACCACCCAGTGTCCACAAGATGGAGTAACCTGGCATCACACTAAATCCAAGTGGTATAATCATTTTAAAAACCTCTTCTGGTAGTGAACGTAAATTGCTAAAGAAAGCAACTATTGAAAGATTTCCAGCATCTGCTATAGCAGAGCTACGCATCGCATAGTACATTGCAAAAACAACTGCATTTATTCCGATCCATATCCACTCCTTCAGGGCTGGCAACTTATTTCGCTCAGCATACAGCATCACCAAAGCAATAGGAAGCAATGCCACTGCAGATTCCTTAGACAGCAAGGCAAGAAAAAAGACCGGAACAGCTATCCATAAATACTTACCAGATTTACTTTTCAGATAGTTTTGCAGCAGAACGAGAAAGCCTGTTGCAAACAACATCAGATACAAGTCACCTCTTGCGGCTATCCATCCTGTTGCGTGCGGTGTAAGCAAATTAACACTATATAAAATTGTACCTGCCCATGCAAGGATTGGCTTGAAGTAATGACCCAGAAAAAAAAACAACAATATGGCTCCGGCAATAAATACGATCAGGTTGTGGATATGATAGACCATTGGATTAGCCTGACCAATAGCATAATCAAACATATAACTTATACTTTGCAGGGGACGATAGAGCTCGATCCGTGCATCCATAAACCATGCATCTGTCGTAAAGGCAGTAGCGGGATCAATGCCTTGTTTGATGACCTCATTTTCCAGGATCATCTTGTCATCATCATGCATGACAAAATCAAAAAATACCGACCTGCCAAAAACAGCCAATGGAATGGCCACGATCAGAAGGTAATGCCAAGGCTTGAGTTTTGAAAACGATTTTTTGGAGGAAGAGGGTTTTTGCTTTTTGATAGCCATTGCTGTTGATTGTAAAAAAGGTGATGAAGGATTGCTCCTGGCCGGGCGAAATGCAATGACAATGATATGAAGAAAAAAGCGAATATGATAATAAGCGTTATAGCGCTAACCTACCTGTGAGCTCGCGACATTGATGGAGCATTTCTTCTCTTGAGTACTCTCCCGGAATTCCCCCGTACCTGACCGTCAGGCATTGTTTGAAAAAATCAACAGTATGTAAAGCCAGTTCATCAGCGATGCCTGCTTTTGCCAGATATTGTTTCAGACTCTCCTCATCCAATTCAGAAGAAGGAATCATGAATCGATCCTTGAGAAACTTATAATATACCTCTGTTGCTTTTTCAAAAAAAAGATTGTCGGGTATAGTGTCCCTTTTTGCATCAAGCCAATCAAATTGATGATGGGCGTGATGTGTTGCGGCCAGGCGTATTTTTTCAGCTTCAGGAAGCTGGCGTTCGCGTCTTCGTTTAATGGTAAGGAATACACTGAGTCCTGAACCAGAAAGTAAAAATCCAAAAAGAACCAGATGCGGAATCGAAATCCAGAATTTATCCTTTAACCAATTAGACTTGACGTGCATCAATTGGGGCGGGGAGGCATTATTTTGATTTTGCGAAAGTGAATCAAAACGAATATTGGATCCTTGGGTGACCTGCACCAGAATGGTATCTGTGGTGATGGTCACATATTCCTTGAGCTCAGGATCAAAATAGGTAAGCGGTACAAATAGGTCATACGTACCTGGCGAGGAAGGAATCATCTGGTAGTCAACTAACCTGATGTGCGCTACCTCATTACCGGTATCAAATACTTTATCCTCCTTGATCTTCGGTTCATATATTTCAAAATCACCTTTTGCGATAGGCATTGGAACATCCCAGCGTCGAGAATCACCATTCCCGGTTATTTCCAATTGAAAGGAAAAAGCATCATCTGTTGAAATGGCGGTGCGGTCTGCCTTGAGATTCACCTGATACTGTCCTACCGCGCCGGAAAAAGTTGAAGGCGCATCCGGTGGCAAGGGTAAAACAGTGATCGTTAATGGCTCGGAAGCTACCTGCACATCCTGGATCCTGCGCATTGTGAAAAACCCCTGGTTGCCGGGGAACGGCGCATTGATACCGGCATTCATGATCATCGGATCAATCGTGTATGTGCCTGACTGATGCGCAAACAAAGCCATAGACTTAACGATCCTTGATGTAAACTGAAGGCCGTTGATATATTCAGATGTCGCATCGCGGCTGAAATCAGAAAAGTTCTGCACAAAAAAGTCCGCATAATCATCTTCAGAGAGCGTACTGACCGTCTGGACATTCTCCCTGAAAAGTAATTTGTAGGTCAATATGATTTGCTGGCCGGGATAGAATTCCTTGCCGTTGACTTTTGCATGGAGCACAATCGGTTCACGGGCAGTAGACGACGATCCTTTACTGATTACATCCTTTACTGCGGCCACTTCAATAGTAATGGGTCGGGTAGTGATTTTTTTCCTTCCGGCCACGATAGTTGCCGGTCCAATAATAAATTTTCCCTGGTTTTTTGCCAGTAATGAATACGACCAGGATTGGCTTCGAGTGACAGCACCATTGACGATCATGGTACTGGATCCAATGGATGGCCCACCGACTATGCTAAAATCCTTAAAAGAGGGCGGGACAAAATCAGTACCATTGGCATTCTGGAGTTCAAACTGGATCTGAAAAACCGAATGCTGTGAGAGTTTACTTCCGGATACACTTGCTACAAAGGTTGGCTCCTGGGCATGCAAATGGCCTGTTATGCATGACAACAGCAGAAAAAGAAAAAGGGAATGACAACTTTTAAAATTTCCTTTTCTCACGTGTGGATTTTAAGGAAGGTGGATCGGTTTTCATTTTGGAGGGTGATGGTGACTTCGACTCTGAAGTTACTATAATGTCGACTGCCTCGATAGCCATCTTGTCTTTGTCGGTTTGATATGTTGTGCCCGGTACGGTCAGTTTTCCGGCTTCTACGGCCAACAAAGTAAATGAATACGATTGACTGGAACTCATCTTCCCATTCTGGTACATAAAGCTTGAAGATGAATTTGGTCCGCTGATAATGGGCAAGTCATTCAGATCGGGTAATAGAAAATTTCCTTCACCCCCTTCAATGGTATAGGTCACATCTACCGTCTCTCCAATGAAAATAGTGTCAGCACTAACCTCCACCTTTATGACAGGCTGCGCCTGCACCCACGCGACCGCCATACATAACAAAAATAAAATCAGCTTTTTCATTTCACTTGTACTATTTCTTTTTAACCTGTTTGCTCTTCTTTCAGGGGCTAAAATCCCTTCCTACTATCACGCCCCTTCAGGGCTTCATTTGGCTCGTTTACAAACCATCGCTTTTCTCTTTTCACTATTCACTTTTCACTTCCTATTGCCCCCGCCCCCCGTTTTGCCCTCATCCGCTTCCTTTCGCATGCAAATCCAAGGGAGACAAGCTTTTTATTCCGACATGAGTTTACGAAGAGCGAAATGATAAAAACTCACTTCTCACTCTTCACTTTCGCTTTTTATTTTTCATTTAAATGGTTGGTGAGCGTAGCCGAACCATCATTTTTCATTTAATCTACCAATCCTTCACGGGTGGTGCAGTTTTACCCGCGGCTTTCTTCAGTTTCTCCTGTACACGCTGGTCTTCTCTTTCTATAGCTTTCAAAATCTCCTTTGCCTCTTCCCGGCTTATTTCTTCTTCAGTTTGATTTTCAGTTTTCTTTGGTTGTTCTTTTTGTGTTGAGTTAGATTCATTCTGTTCTTCATTCTGTTGATCCTTTTCTTCGGATGACTGTTGCTGATCTTTTTGTTGCTGGTCTTTCTGGTTTTGTTCCTGTTCTTTTTCTTTTTGCTGCTGTTGTTGTTGCTGATGTTGGCGCATAGCCAGTATCAGGTTTTTCTTTGCATCCTCATCATCAGGTTGTAGTTTTAATGCCTCTTTATAGGCGTTGATACTCTTTTCAAAATCGTGGCTTTGGTAATGTGCATTGCCCATATTATACCAGGCATTGGATTTGAGTGCAGGATCCGAAGAAGCTTCAATTGATTTCTCATATTGTTGAATAGCTTCCGGAATTCGGTTTTGATGATAGATGGTATTGCCCAGGTTGTAAGCTGAGGAAGGTCTTTCTTTCTCTTCGATTGCTTTACGAAAAGCCGTTTCTGCCGCTGTAAAGTCTTTGTGCTGATAGAGTTCATCGCCAACTCTCAGCCACGGATAATCGGCCTGGCTCCATCCGCTACTTTGAAGGAAACAGGTTAAGTAAAAAAAAAGAATGATTTGTCTTGACTGCCTCATCAGATGACATCAAATTTATAATTAGCTATTGCAAGGAACCCAATCAGGCATAAAGCCGGAAGGAGGAACCACTGAAAGTAACTTCTATGTTCTGTGAACGAACGCTTTTCCATTTGGCTGCGTTCAAGCCCGGCCAGTTCTTTTCCAAGGTCATCAAGGATACCAACGCTAGACGCATCAAAATATTTGCCATTGCCCATTTGCGCCAATTCTATCATCAATGGTCTGTTTAATGCAGTCCTGACTGGTTGGCCCGTTCCGTCACGTCTGACATCTTTTTGACCATCATAAGATACCGGTATGGTGGATCCAACTTCTGTACCAACGCCTATAATATGCGTTACCCAGCCGGCTTGAGCAGCCTCTTCAACAGCATCTGGGGCATCCTCGTCATGATCCTCACCATCTGTCAGAATGACAATCGCCCCCTGGCTTGCATTTTCGCCACTTTCAGACCTAAGGATCAATCTTACGGCGGCACCAATCGAGGTTCCCTGGGTGCCAGCCTGATCCGGATCAGCAGCGTTTAGAAATAACTGGATGGCATGCCAATCTGTAGTAAGAGGGCTTTGGATATAGGCATTCCCGGCAAAAAGAATCAACCCTACCCTGTCCGATTTGAATTTAGCAGAAAGGTCAAGGGCTATTCTTCTGGTCTTTTCAAGACGACTTGGAGCAATATCCTCTGCCAGCATACTGTTGGAGATATCAAGTACCAGGTAAATGTCAGCGGACTTGTTTTCCACAGCTACCGAACGATAACCCCACTGTGGATTAGCTGCGGCAATGGTGAGCAAGACAGTGCAAATCAGCCCTATCCACATCCATTGAGGCCTGATCTGCTGATCGCTAGCGATCTTTTGATTGGAGGCGTCCGTTCCCCATGATAACCAGCTTTTCCGGGTTAGATATCGCCGGATATAATAAAATATGACCAACAAGGCAGACAAGGCGGCCAACCAGAAAAACCCGGGATGCTCAAATCGAAACATGCTATAAGGTGGGTTAAATTTTGGATTTTATTGCTGATGACTCCATTTTAAGTGAAAAGACGCCAATAAATGAACTCATTGCGTCCGCAAATCAAAAATTCCGAATACGTTGACTTATAAAATGGCTCATCGCTACAAAAATAGTCATATGCTTGAATGGAGATGGCTCCTTTAAGTTTGATTAACATCCTTTTCCGGGTTTGCCTATCAAAACGAGCTTAACTTCCTTTTTATGATCAAGAAAAAAGGACCTTGATCTAAGAAGTGTTATGCATTATGAGGAGTTCTGGCATCATTAGCGTAAAATAATTGACAAATAACTGACATGGATGTCTCCCAATAAATTCTACAACGATAACCTGAAGAATGACCTACTGCTTTGGTTTTCAAAGTTGAATATGTGGCAAAATTATACCATATCAGATGAAGAAAAGATTTTCAAAAATTCTGAGAATAGGTCTTCCTTCAAAATTTAAATATTACCCGAGTTGCAATCGAAAAATAAAAATATTTTTGTGCTGATGATCTCCTCATTATGAGGGGTATTTCTATATTTTATCAACCACGTAGTGTGTTTAACCTAAAAACATTAAATCATCCAATTTATGAGCAATCCAAATATCCAATCTGAAAAGGCAGCCTCAGGTGGTTCTTTCAACAGATTATTTGCTTCCATCCTGATTCCTGTGGCATTGGGCATCGGTATCCTTGTCTTCATGTTTATTTTAGGAAGTCCTTCAAATTTTGTGGATAACGATCCAGCCGGACACCCGCTTCCTGGCAATTACCTTGGGATGATGTACAAAGGTGGACTAATGGTGCCTGTATTGATGGCTAGTATGATTATCGTTATTGCTGTCATCATTGAGCGCACTGTTTCTTTAGGTGTTGCCAGTGGCAAAGGATCCACTCCTGTTTTTGTGCGAAAGATCAAAGGCTTCCTCGACAGAAATGATATCAATGGTGCGATTAAAGAATGTGATGCTCAGCGCGGATCTGTTGGGAATGTAATTCGTGAAGGATTGCACAAATACAATGCGATGGCCTCCATGCCAGGCCTTGAAAAAGATCAGAAAATCCTTGCTATTCAAAAAGAAGTAGAAGAAGCAACCTCGCTTGAGTTGCCTATGCTTGAGAAAAATCTTGTCATACTAGCGACTTTTGCCTCCGTGGCAACACTTTTGGGTCTGTTAGGGACTGTACTTGGTATGATCAAGGCTTTCTCTGCGCTCGCTACCGCCGGAGCACCTGATGCGGTTGCGCTGTCAACTGGAATCTCTGAAGCGTTGATCAATACCGCTTTAGGTATTGGTACATCTGCTTTGGCTATTATTTCCTACAATTATTTCACTACGAAGATTGATGGTCTGACTTACGGTATCGATGAGGCAGGATACAGTATTGCTCAGAGTTTCGCAGCAAAACATTAATACTTCACGCCCCGTTATTCTTAATAGTTATGCCAAAGGTCAAAATACCCAGAAAGAGTACATCGGTCGATATGACCGCCATGTGTGATGTGGCCTTTCTGCTGCTGACATTTTTTATCCTGACGACTAAATTCAGACCTCAGGAAGCGGTACAGATTGATATTCCTGCTTCAACAGCACAGATACCCATCCCGGAAACCGATATCATGATGTTTCAGATATCCCCTGATGGACGCCTGTTTTTTGGTGTAGATGATCAGAATACCCGACTCAAATTACTGCAACGATTGTCTGATCATTATGAGATTACGTTTACGCCTGAACAGACAGAGGCATTCAGGTTACTTGAAACCTGGGGAGTAGACATTCGGCGATTACCTGAATTGCTGGCGATGGATCCAACCGCAAGAGCTGCATTTCAGCAGCCGGGGCTGAATATCGACACCACCGGGGGTCAATCTCAGGTGGAAGATCTGATCCTCTTTTCGCGTCAGGAAAACAATAAGTTACGGATTGCCATTAAAGGTGACAAGACAACTGAATACAGGCATTTTGACAGACTGATTCAGGCTTTACAAAACAGAAAGGTTAATAAGTTCAACCTGATCACTTCCGCCAAATCGGCACAGGAGTAATTCATTTATACAAAAGAAAAAACGTGAATCATGGCTGAAATGAATACTTCCGATGGTGGAAGTCATAAAAAAGGCTCAAAAAAGGTAAGGACCAAAAAAATGTCCACAAGAGTGGATCTTACCGCCATGGTGGATCTGGGTTTCCTGCTGATCACCTTCTTTATGCTGGCCACTACGATGAACAAGCCGAAGACCATGGAGGTCAATAAACCTGCAAAAGAAGAAGAAAAAGTCAAAGAACCTCCAATTAAAATGTCAAAAACGGCAACGCTCATGTTAGGTTCCCGCAACAAGATTTATGCGTATGTGTCACCTGATGAAATCGATGCTACCACTGAACTTCAGATGGATAGTCTTGATTACAGTCCTACCGGGCTCAGGAAGTTTATTCAACGCAGGCAAAAGGAAGTAAAAGAACAATGGGGAGATCAGGATCAGCTTTTTGTCATGATCAAACCTTTACCAAGTTCTAATGTTAAAAATATCGTTGATGTGCTCGATGAAATGACCATCAATGATGTGAAACGTTATGCCATCCTTGAACCTAACGACCCGATTGACTCACTCGTAGCCCTTCAGACCGGACAAAGCCGAAAATAAATTTTATGCAATTATGCAGTTACCTGCATCATTAGTTTAAAGAAAAAAGAAGTAGCCATGGAAAATGAAAATTTGCTGAAAAGATCGATGGATGACATCGTTTTCGAAGGCAGAAATAAAGCATACGGAGCCTTTCAGCTAAGGCGCTTATATGACAAGCACATGACGAGGGCTATGATCATAGGTATGCTGTTCTTCCTGCTAGCGGTAAGTTCTCCGCAAATCATCCGGATGATCAAGGGCTTTATGCCTGTAGAAGAAAATGACCTGATCATGAAAGAGGTGACACTTGCTGAACCTCCGCCCATTGATCCATTGAAACCACCTCCACCACCTCCGCCTGAAGTAAAACCTCCACCCATCAAGGATCAGATCAAATTTGTTCCGCCGGTGGTCAAGAAGGATGAGGAAGTAATAGAAGAAGAACCACCTCCTCCGACTGTAGAAGAGATCAAGGACAAAGAGATCGCTACGGAAACGAAAAAAGGTGAAGAAGGCGGTGTAGATGCTTCATTGACTGAACCTGACAATCCACCTGCACCACCTGTGCTGGAAGAACCAAAAGAGGAAGCACCTTTCGCTTATGTTGAACAAATGCCTACTTTCCCTGATGGAACGGAGGCCATGTACAAATACATCTACGAGAAGATAAAATATCCTGCCATAGCCCGGGAGAATGGAATTTCCGGCCAGGTCATTGTGCAGTTTGTTGTATCCAAAGAAGGTAATATCCAAAATGCAAAAATCGCACGCGGTATAGGAGGTGGATGTAACGAGGAGGCTTTGAGAGTAGTGAATGGGATGCCCCGCTGGAAACCAGGTAAACATAATGGAAGAGCTGTGCCGGTAACCTTTACCTTACCAATCAAGTTTGTGCTTCAATAAAGAATGAATGCAGACTCGATCAGGCGCTTCTTCCTACTACTCCTGGGAGTGACGTATATTGGATTAGGGATCTTTATGTTATTCAAAAAAATCATTCCGCTTTCGCCCTGGGGCGAAGTCCTTTCTGTAGCATTTGTGTTGTATGGATCCTTCAGGGTCTACAGAGCCTTGCTGAAAAAATAAACAAGATAAACGCTATACTGAGCAAAGGTCTGATCTCCCTGTCTGGGAATCAGACCTTCTTCTACAGTCGCAAATCCTTAATGTCACATTAACGCTCCTTAACACGAGCTTAACTGATAAAAGGAATGGCACAACGTCATTCAGATAGCAAAAGACCTTAACCGGTGATCATGAAACGCATAACAGGATATATACTACTTCTACTCTTGATCACAGCATCAGCCTGTGTGAGAAAAATAGAGGAGATCGAAGGACCTACAATGGGTTCACTACGCATCCTCGTGGATGAGAGTATCAAGGATGTCGTGCAGCAGGAAGAAGAGATTTTTGAACGATTCTATCCGTATGCCCATCTTGACATTATCTACACCAATGAGCGTGACATGTTTATACAGTTACTCGAAGATAGCATCGACTTCATCATGACGACCCGCATGCTCACCGCGGATGAAACCGAGTTCCTCACACAGCGGCAATCAGTACCAAAGCATTTTCCATTTGCCACTAGTGCAATTGCCTTCATTACAAAAAAAGTTGGCAGGGACTCAACTTTTGCTTATGAGAAAATGATCTCCATGCTTGGGGATAGTACTTCAGGAAAACTCTTTGTCATTGAAAATGTCAAATCCGGGATCACACAGGAAGTTTTACAATTGATTAACAAAGCCGATTTACCCGGACATTTTTATGCTTTGCCCTCCAAACAAGAAGTACTCCAATATGTCATGGCGCATGACAACGCGATTGGGATTATTGACTACTCCGATATCGCGGATAGTGATAGTTCTTATTCCAGGGAAGTATTGGCTCAGGCTCAACTGCTGGGGATCAGCAGGCCACAAGATTCAATACAGTACGGCTTTGTAAAGCCTTTTCAATATAATCTGCAGGACCGGAAGTATCCGTTCACCCGTGACCTTTACATCATCAACAATACCGGAAAAAGTAATGTGGGCATTGGATTTGCCTCCTTTATTTGTGGTGAAATAGGACAGAAAATCGTTTTGAAAGCAGGATTACTTCCCAAATTTCAAACCGAACGAAATATCGAAATCACTAGCGGCAGTGATATTAAAGTCGTAAAATGAACACTATACATCATAATCATGTTGCATTTTTGCAATCTCTTTCTTTAAATGCCCATAGAATGAAAAAACTACTCTTTGTATCCTTTCTGTTCGCTTGCGGTACTGTGCCCAAGGCACAGGTGCCTACGTTACAGGACGGTATCAGACAACTGCAGAATGAGAACTTTAATGCAGCGCTAGCCACCTTTAACGCCATCGCAAAAAATGATCCGAAAAACGGAACCATCTACTATTATATCGGGGAGGTGAGCTACCTGACAGACGCATTTGCGGAGGCTGAGAAATCATACAAGAAAGGACTATCCATCAATTCGCAATGTGCTGAATGTAAAGTAGGCCTTGGAAAACTAATGCTTGACCAGGGAAAAATTTCCGAAGCAGAAGAATACTTTGAGTCGGCTTCACGCCTGGACAAAAAGAACCCGGAAATCTTCGCGATGATTGGAGATGCCTATCTGTACAACAAAAAACCAAACGGAAACAAAGCTGTGGCAAACCTGACCACCGCCAGGGATATGAATCCAAAAGTGGCCAAATACTGGGCCCACCTTGGAGACGCTTATAAACTCATCGGTAATAATGGAGAGGCGATGACCAGCTATGAGGAAGCTATCCGAAAAGACCCGACCAACACCTCTGCATATATCAGTATGGCCAGGATCTGGGCTGCTGCTAAACAAGATTCACTTGCGATTCCATTATTGCTGAAAGCCATCGAACTTTCACCAAACGATGCACAACCTTACAAAGACCTGATCGAATTGTATATTAAAAATGGACAATACGATAAGGTCACACCGCTTCTTGAAAAATATGTCTCACTGACCGGTGATGATGTAGATGCGAAAGTAAGGTTAGTGAAATTCCTCACGTTCCAGGCAAAGGATTACGATCGTGCGATCTTAGAAGGTGAAAAAATTATTCAAATCAACCCTGAGCAATACACGCTTCACCGGTGGCTAGCATGGGCTTATGGAGAAAAGGGTGAATACCAGAAATCATATGACCAGAGCAAACTGCTTTTTGAGGATATTGGTAAAAAGACAGACAGGGCTGCATTCCCCTCAGACTATAATTACATGGCCAAAGCTGCTTTTGAACTTGGAAAAATTGACGATGCAGCTCATATCTACCGGAAGTATCTCGAACTGGATTCATCCCGTACGCAGGAAATATATGGCTTGTTGGCTAAAGGCTATTTTGATATAAAAAATTACGAGCAGGCTATTGCTTACTACCTTCGAAAGGGTGCTGAAAAAACCCTTTCTGTTGCAGACAATTATTACCTCGGTTTATCATACTTCTATCTTTCTGATTATCTGAAAGCTGATTCCACTTTTATAAAGGTACTTGAAGTAACACCTGACTATGCACCAGGCTGGATGATGCGGGCGAGAATCGGTAACAATCTGGACACGGCTGAAGCAAAATTGTACTTGTCCAAAATTCCATATGAAAACTACGCGAACTATGCTAAAACCGATCCGGAAAAAAACAAAAAGAACCTGATAGAATCGTATAATTACCTCGCATGGTATTCTGTACAGCAAAATGATAACATGAAAGCAAAGGAATATTATGAATTGATTTTGGAACTGGATCCTACCAATCAGGATGCCATGGACAACCTTAAGCTTCTCAAAGAACAAAGGAGGTAGCGCGTAAAAGATATATCAACTTCAGATGAAAAGGGGCAAGGCATTGTCCCTTTTTTATTTGATCTTCAACTCCCTAATCAAAAAGGAAGGGATCTGAGCAATGTAGAGCGAAAAATAAACAACAGGGTGAGTACTAAAAACCCGGCAATGAGCGGCCAGTAGTAAAGTTCTTTATACCTTTTATAGACCGTGATTTCCACTTCGGTCTTTTCAAGTCGGTCTATTTCATTATAGACCTCCTGAAGTGCTTCTGCTGATATGGCCCTGTAATATTTTCCTCCTGTCTGCTGGGCAATCTCCCGGAGCAGCGCTTCATCGATTTCAACATTGGCGATACCGAACATATAATCACCGTTGGCCTTTCTTCTTACCGGAGACAATGCCTGACCATAACTGCCAACACCAATCGTATATACTTTAATACCAAATTCTTTCGCAATCCCTGCCGCTGTAGCCGGACGTATATACCCTGCATTGTTGACCCCATCGGTCAGCAAGACAACAACTTTACTTTTAGCCTCGCTGTCTTTTAAACGGTTGACCGCTGCGGCCAAACCCATACCAATCGCTGTACCATCTTCAAGTGCGCCGCATTCAAGACTCATGAGATATTCCTTTAACACTTCATGATCATTGGTGAGCGGACACTGCGTATAACTCTCTCCTGCAAAAACAGCAAGCCCTATCCGATCATACGTTCTGTGCGATACAAAATCAACAGCTACTTTTTTACTGACGGAAAGTCTGTCCGGTTCAAAATCACGCGCCAGCATAGAAGAGGAAAGATCCATGACGAGGAAAATATCTATCCCCTCCCCTTTTACGATTTCTTCCGCATGCTCTGATTGCGGTCGCGTCATAGCTACTACCAACAAAGCAATACCAACCCACCATAAAGGTTCCACCGCCGAATACAACATCATTCGCCATGATTTATAGTCATCAGCCGTATCGATGGGTAGGTCAATAGCACTGATTCCATTTTTCTTCCTTCGCTTCTGTCTCCAGAGGATGATCAACGGAATCAATCCAAGCAAAAGCAACCACCAGGGATCATGTAATGCGATATTATTCCACAGGCTCATCTTTCTCTGATTTTGTTTGCGCTGCAATGTCCTGCTGAAAAGACACTGTTGTTTCTCTGACAAACCGGCGTACACGCTCAATGGTGACCGCATGAATATCCATTCCGGGATCAGCCTTGGCAAATTTTATCAGATCAGAAATAGAAAGCAATTCTTCTGTATCGGATAATAAAGCATGACTTAACTGTTGCTGTCGCAATTGTATGCGTATTTCATCTGACGTCTGTTCCCTTGCATGTATTGTATATCTCCGTTCAAGATACTCCCTGAAAATATCTGTGAGCACCGTATAGTGTTCTTTCACTTCACCACGTTGCCATAATTTTTTTTCAGCCAGTTCATCGAGTGCTTTAGCCGCCCATTCATGTGGAAGAAGTGGTATTGGTGCTATGTCGGGGATAACACGTTTTGATTTACGTTGTTTCAACCATAGGACTAGACCTGCAACGATCAAAAGAAAAAGAGCAACATGAGGGATGTATCGTTTGTAATAACCGGGATTAAACGGCTGATAGTATATATCTTTTATATCTGCCAGCCCCGTAGAATCCGGCTCTACCGACAGGACTTTGACTGGGATATCGATGGTATAAAATGTATCGACTCTACCCTGGTGAAGTATATTCAACTTCAATGACGGAATCCTGACGATCCCGGTATCGAACAATGCAATGGTCCAGGTGGCCAGGGTAGATTCCGGTTGCTCACGATTCCATACCGGCCCTGAGACCACCTCCATACCTGCGAGTGAGTCCGGCCACACAGCATCTGCATTGATCCACTCCCGGTCATCACTGAGATCTATCCTTACAGATGCTTTTATCTGATCACCAATCTGCACTTCTGCCTTATCCACAGAAAGAATGGCCTGGCTGTAAACAGCAAAAGGAAAAAGAAAAGTAAATATTATCAATGTCACTTTCATGCCGAAGCTCTCCGTTTAAAAAATCTGTGAAGCTCCTGGATATAGGACTGATGGGTAGCAAGCGACATCGTGTCGCACTTGGCACGTTTAAATTGTTCTTTGAATTGATTCACCCGGCTTTGATATGTATTAGAAAAAGCCTCCTTCACCTTCAGATCACTTGTATCGAGGATCATCATCTGTCCGGATTCAGGATCCCTCATGCGCAAAAGACCGGCATCCGGCAATTTTTCTTCAGCAGGATCATGTATGTGCATCCCGATCACATCATGTCGTTTAGCTGCCAGTTTTAATGCAAGCTCAAACGGCGTCGTGATAAAATCACTCAGCACAAAGGCTATACATTTCTTCTTGATGACATTGGTCAGATATTCCAAAGGAACATTGAGATCTGTATTTCTGCTAGCCGGCTCGAAATACAATAATTCCCGAATGATGCGAAGGAGATGCTGCCTGCCCTTTTGAGGAGGGATATATAATTCAATGCGGTCCGTAAATAAAATCAACCCGACCTTGTCATTATTTTGTAGTGCTGAGAATCCAAGTACAGCTGACAGCTCCGCCATCCACTCATTTTTCCAGGAATCATGAGTACCAAAAGACACAGAGCGACTTATGTCCACTAAAAGCATAAGGGTCAATTCGCGCTCCTCTTCAAAAACTTTGATGTGCGGTTCACCTGTGCGCGCAGTGACATTCCAGTCAATATCCCTAACTTCATCTCCATACTGATAGGAACGAACTTCACTAAATGACATCCCTCTCCCCCTGAATGCGGAATGGTACTCTCCGGAAAAAATATGCTTACTCAAGTGCCTGGTCTTGATCTCTACTTTTCTAACCCGCTTAAGTAATTCGCTTGTATCCACGTGTGTCTGTCAGGTAAGTCAGTTGGCCATTCTACCAACCAAAATATTTCCAATATTTTCGTTTGATCATTGCCTTACTTTCTTCGATGTTGAGTAACCTCAACTCATCCCCATACACCATATTGAATACAGTGGTCATAGCAACTCCCTGATAGGTAGGCACCATCAACTCATATCCAACTTCTTCGAGCCAGGCATGATATTCTTCATCTTCATGACTGGTGGCAGAGGCCAGGGCTAATGTTGATCCTTCAACAAGATCTTCCTGATCATTGACTAATTCATATTGACTGACAAAGATGTCTTCCTTTTTCAACCAGACAAAGGATTCACTGTGCACGCTATCCGGATTGATAAATGTGATGATACCACTGACATAGGCCGCGCCTTCATCCACGATTTCAATCCACCCTGACGAGCGATAGGATAGTCGTTCTGTATCCTCGGGTTGAGTAGAAAGGGCAAGTTGACTGATACCTTTGTCCCACAAACTGTCAATTTTTTGGCCGAGCCATTGATCATATCCTTTGCTTTCAAACTTCGGATATACAAAATCCAGAAAGCCGGCAGAATTGTCATACAATCTTACGGCCAATGGCGTTGAATATTTTATCTCCCCCTTATACTCTTTTCCATTTAAGGTAGCCTTGTACACATTCATATCTTTCTGACGCATCTGAATATATATCGGAGCTCCCTGCGCATCAGGAATCAGTGTATTCCATATCGAACAGGTCCCATCCAGGCAATTCCCTTCGAAACGTGAATATTGCCCATTAAGATTGGCTATACCGGATACAATTCCATAATCCATTTTCTGGACAGAAAGGTGCAATGGTAATGTCGGGGTACCGGTTACACTAATCCATTCAGCCGCAGGTCTAAAGTTTTTAATTTTAATCAATCTTTCCGGAAAAGCCTTGACCTCAAATAACCTGCTCTGGTCAGCCGACATCCATTTCATGATCACCTGGTCATTTGTGATCGATCCTGTAAGATAGCCGGTCAAACGGTCATAGGCATCGAGCTCCTGGAGTTGGAAATAGCCTGTTTTACTCTTGTCCCCAAGCAGTTTGTGTCTACGCTGGTCTCCTTCGTGGATCAGATAACCCGCGACCTGGTGTTGATCTGAAGCCAGCACGAGCGTGACAGGGTGATAATCAGCCAGAACACCTTTGTATGATTCCTGCCAGATGATGTCCTCAAGCTCCGCTTCCATCCATGCATCAGGCAAATCCTGACCTGAGACGGAAACAACAAAGAGAAAAAGAGGAATGAATACTAAGAACTTCATGATCATAAACTCGCCCTAAGGTACTTCAATACTATTGAGAATGGTTTTGATGATATCCTCCTGGCTGACATCCTCGGCTTCCGCCTCATAGCTGAGACCAATGCGATGTCTGAGCACATCAGGGCATATCTGGCGCACATCATCAGGTATAACGTACCCTCTTCGCTTCATAAAGGCCATTGCCTTTGAGGCTATCATAAGGTTGATACTGGCCCTGGGTGATGCTCCATAAGAAATCAATGGCTTTAATTTGGCCAATCCTGATGCCTCAGGTTGCCTTGTAGCGAAAACGATATCGAGTATATAATTTTCAATTTTTTCGTCCATGTAAACCCGACGAACGACTTTTCGGGCTTTTAAAATGTCATCGGGATGAACGACCGGTTGAAGTTTCAGATTGGTTTCACCGCTCAGGCTACGCTGCATAATCATACGCTCCTCATTACGGTCCGGATAACCAATTTTAACCTTAAACATGAATCGGTCCACCTGAGCTTCGGGCAAATTGTAGGTTCCTTCCTGCTCAATCGGGTTTTGAGTCGCCAATACCAGAAAAGGCTCTTTGAGCTTAAATGTCTCTCCGCCAATTGTCACCTGGCGCTCCTGCATGGCTTCCAGTAGTGCGCTTTGAACCTTGGCCGGTGCTCTGTTTATCTCATCTGCGAGAATAAACTGGGCAAAAACGGGACCCTGTTTGACCGTAAACTGGCTGGACGAAGGGTTGTAGATCATGGTCCCTATAATATCGGCCGGAAGTAGATCAGGGGTAAACTGAATTCTGCTAAAGCTCCCATCCACACAGGAGGCTAAGGTCTTGATAGAAAGGGTTTTGGCTAATCCGGGAAGGCCTTCAAGCAACACGTGGCCATCGGCTAGCAGACCTAAAATCAGTCTGCTGATCATGTAGTTTTGACCGACAATCACGCGACCGCTGGCTTCAATGATCTTGTCTACAAAGGCACTCTCATTGTATATCTCCTGACTAAGTGCTTCAATATCTACACTGGCATGCATAAGGTAGTTGTATTTTTATCGCGTTGCGAAAATAGAGTCTATGAAGGATATCAGCTGTAATGTTAGGTTTTTGATAACAAAGCTTAGGACACCCAAGCTACTTATTATGATGATCTTTTTCATCCTCGCGGCTTGGCGACCCATCACAGTTTATGGTCAGGCGCCCGATCCTGTGGCTTCCATAAAGGATCTGAAGGAAGGGTATCTTCTCGTCAGGCTTCCCGCTTACAAAGCTAAAATTGATACCTTGACCGCCATGTCCGCAAGGTCGACCGATGAAAAGAGAAAGAAACGCCTGGATGACCAACTCCGTGAAGCCATAGAAGAACGAGACACGCTGCTCGCAGATTATGTAGATGCCTTCAAAAACGTATATCATTTTTCGAAGGTGGCTTATTTCTTTGATTATGATGGCCGCGATCTGAATACGGCAAACTATTACAATCTCGATGGTGACCGAATAGCCGTAGCTGATTTGAGTGAAGGACCTCTCTTCTATCTGCATTTTGAACGTACTGAAGTCGATGCTCAGGATGCGCTGGTAGTGTACAACAGGTATATCAAAAAAATTCCGGATCCATTTCCAAATGACTTTATGAGAGGCGGGATCAATTTTCTATTTCTCAAGCTCTCAGATAAAAAATTCCCGACGTGGCGGGTGAGTAGGATGGATAAGAAGTTTTATAAATACTGGGGCGAAAACAGTTAGAAGTTAGCAGTTAGAAGATATAAGATGTGCAAGTTAAAACTGGCATACGCACAAGTTTAAGTAAACTTAAGCTTAACACTGCTAACTGCTCTCTGCTAACTTCTAACTGCCCTCGGCTCTCTGCTCATTCAATCTTCTTTATAAATCGGATCTACGATGACACTATCCGGTTTTTCTTTAAAAGAAGGCTTGAAAGGTTTGACAGGTTTTAAGGGCTTGGGAATCGTATCTAATTTATCATCCAGGGACGTCATCAGCATGATCGAGTCTACGTCATTCCCTGCTTTCATGAATGCCTTTCCTTTGCATGTATTGAGCTGGGATATCCGCCATTGTTCGATCTTAAGCTTCACGGCAGCTTCGATCAATTCATCCTGTGTGACTTCTTTGGCGCAAGAAGAAACAAGGAAAAATACACCTAGGAGGATGATATAGCAGCAGCGTATTCTCATTTGACTAATTCCATCATTTCCGATCTGCGTTCATTTAAAATAGAATCAACAGCTATGGCGTAAATGCTGTCATGCAATAGTGTACAGATGGAATCTATTTGTGGTTGAAGCAGTAAAACCTGCTTCTGATAAATCGTATCAATCGCTTTCCGGCTTGCTCTGGAAGGCGTGACCGGACGAGTCGTACACGAAAGAAAAAATAACCCTGTGGTAAGATATAGCCAACTCCACTTCATCAGAAGACCTTCCTTTTTAATTCAAAATGCTGCCCCAGGTATACTTTACGTACCATTTCATCCGATGCGAGTTCTTCTGCTGTCCCGGCCTTGAGTATTCTGCCTTCAAACATCAGGTATGCTCTGTCCGTGATGGACAAGGTCTCTCGCACATTATGATCAGTGATCAGGATTCCGATATTTTTTGTTTTCAATGCAGCGACAATATTTTGAATGTCTTCGACTGCAATGGGGTCAATACCCGCAAACGGTTCGTCCAATAGAATAAATTTCGGATCCGTGGCCAGTGCACGTGCTATTTCTGTGCGTCTGCGTTCGCCACCTGAGAGACTATCTCCGATATTGTTTCTGACGGTTTCGAGCCCAAACTCACTCATCAGGGTTTCAAGTTTTTCTTCTTGTTGCTTCCGGTTGAGATTGGATAGTTCTAAAACAGCCTTGATATTATTCTCCACTGTCAGTTTGCGAAAAACGGAAGCTTCCTGGGGAAGGTATCCTACGCCAAGTCGCGCTCTTTTATACATCGGCAGATCCGTGATCTCTGTTGAATCAAGATATACATGCCCTTCTGCAGGCTTGATAAATCCTACGGTGATGTAAAAAGTGGTTGTCTTCCCTGCCCCGTTAGGGCCCAGTAGACCTACAATCTCACCTTGTGAAACTTCAATAGACACTTGGTCCACGACTTTGCGTTTGCCATAATATTTCACAAGGTTATCGGTCCACAATCTCATTTCCTTTCCTTTATTGCTTTATTTGGAGGCCACAAAATACGCTTCACTTTTTGCATCTCTACAACAGATCGCAGGATGAATATGTTGTTTCAGTGTTTTACCTATTGTACCCAGGTCAATTTGCTCTCCAGTTCCCAGGCGGCCCGCATCGCATCAGGTGTAAAAATCATCTTTCGTTCAGGTTGCCGGCGGGTTTGGTAATCACCTGTATCCCATACGCCATTATCATTCAGATCTTCGATGATCTCGATGGTATATTTCCCGGCTGGAATACCATTCTTTTTCCACTGTGTACTCGATTGTTGCTCGATTCTAAAACGTTCGGCAACCAGCTCACCGGTTTTAATCAGGACGACATATTTTTTTGTGGAATCAAGACCATCTATACTCAAGGTCAGGTCGCCAAACTGGTCAGCAGGAATTGAAACTACAGAAAGACGCATTGTATCGTTCATTCTACCCCACACATCTGTTACCGCGCCGGGCAATAACAAAAAGGTATGCCTTGCAACAGGATTCCATCGAGCAGTCACAGAAATCGTTCTTCGGATGATAGAATCAGTCTGTACTGAAAATGGAATAGGGCCTAAAGAGTCATTGACCAATGACATTTTGGAAGTATCAACATACGTGTATGGAACTCGCATGAAAAAGCGAGCTTCAGCCAATGGATGAAGTCTACCACTGAGGGCTGTAATCCTCAGTGGAGAAGACACTGGAGACGTTCCGGTAGATACTCGGATCTTTGTGGTATCACCATTTAAGATAGCCTCACCCCCATAATTTTTCTCAGGATTGTACCATAAATGAAGTGTATCCCCTTCCCAGACTGTGATAGCACTATCCAGTGGAGGAGAGAGTTCAGGAAAAGGTTTAGGCAATGGAGCATCCACAATCAACTTCATCCAACCAGGTACGGTATGGATGACATCACGTATACCTGATACTTTTTCTTTCGGAAAAACGACCATCTGTGGAAGCACTGCAGCTGGGGTTGATACATAGATATGCTCTTCTAACCAGCCGAACAATTCCGAATCCTGATCGTAGAGAAAATTAAGATTATCATCTTTTAACGAGACCACAGCAAATGAATCAGAACGGATATTGGCCATAGACCAAAATCCATCTTTATTTGTTTTAGCTACGTATTCAGGTTTGCGTTTGTACACAGCACTGTCTTCACCTACCGGGTACAACATCACCCAAACCGCATCAGCCGGAGCAAGCGTAACCGCATTGATCACTTTGCCTGTCAGTTTACTTGAATCCAGTTCTGTTCCCGTCGAAAAAACAAAAGCAAAATTTTCCAATACATTTCCTGCGTTGAGATCCGATATGGCATTCCCAAAATTGATGGTATAGGTCGTTTCTTCCTTGAGACTATCGGGCAGTGTGATGACGATCGATTTACCTTTTTGTTCTACTTTAGGTTGCACCGGCATCAAAGGCGAAATCACCAATTGTGTAAATACATCTTTCAGTGTAAACCACTCATCAAAGGTGATCGTGATTTTCTCTTCGTTAAAAAGCGTCTGATAATTTGGTGTGGATTCCTCTTCTATGATGACCGGAGGCAAGATATCATCCGGTCCACCTGTCGGTGCTCTTGGCGATGCGCAACCGGTCAGGAATATGACCATGATGGCCAGAAGCCATGAAATAGGGTGCTTTTGAAAAAACATGCTGCAAATATATCAGGAAAAGAACAAGGAACAGGGAACAGGGAATAATCGAACAAGGAATGAGGAACAGGGAATAATCGAACAGGGAATAATCGAAGGAAGAAGAATGAGGAATGAGGAACAGGGAATAAGGAACAGGGAATAATCGAACAGGGAATATCGAAGGAAGAAGGAAAGGAGAATGAGGAAGGAAAGGAGAATGAGGAACAGGGAATATCGAAGGAAGAAGGAAAGAAGAATGAGG